>JANXWQ010000274.1 GCA_025351065.1 Chthoniobacter sp.
CCTCGCTGCGCTCGCCCGCGGACGGCAGCGGAGTGCCGTCCCTACCGCGCTTCGCGCCGGCCGCAGCGCGCTTCGCGCTCACTGGATGAAGTAGCTCAGATTCTCCAGCTCGATCGCCAGATCCACGTTGTTCACCACCACATTGTCCGGCACCTGCAAAATGATCGGCGCGAAATTCAGGACCGCCAGCACCCCGGCCTCCACGAGCTGATTCGCCACCTCCTGTGCGACTACGCCCGGCACCGTCAGGATCGCCATCTTGATATGATGCTCGCCGATAAACTCGCCCAGCTTCGTCATCGGCAGCACCTTCACCCCCAGCTCGCGCGCCCGCGTTTTCGTCGCCTTCAAATCGAACGCGGCCAGCACCTCGAAGCCCTCCTTGGCAAAGCCGGGGTAGCGCAGCAGCGCCGCGCCGAGATTGCCCGCGCCCACGAGGATCACCGGCTGGAGCCGCGTGGTGCCGAGCACATCGGTGAGCTGTTTGCCCAGCGCCTCCACGCTGTAGCCCAGCCCGCGCGTGCCGAACTGGCCGAAATACGTGAGGTCCTTGCGCAACTGCGTCGCCTTCACACCCGCCGCTTTCGCCAGCGCCGCCGAGGAGACCGTCGCCATCTTGCCTGTCCGCAGCCGCTGGAGCGCCCGGTAGTAAAGCGAGAGGCGGTAGACCGTTTTCCGTGGGATCACTAGTTTCGACATGGGTGAAAAGGCGCGTGAAAGCGCGCCTTCATACGCGAAGGCGGGTCGCTTGCAACACCCCGGTGCGGGGAAAATCCGAAATCCGTAACTCGAAATCCGAAACAAATCCGAACCGCCGGAAATGATGTAAAACCGACGGCGTGTCCTCCCCTTTCCAGCTTCACTCTTTTTAGAAATTGTTTCGGATTTCGGATTTCGAGTTTCGGATTTCCCGATTGTGCTCCATTGTCCGCCCCCAATTTTCCCACCTTATGCGCCTCAATCGTTTTCTCGCCTCCGCCGGCCTCGGCTCACGCCGCGGCGTCGAGCAGCTCATCACCGACGGCCAGGTGCGCATCAATGGCCACCTCGTCACCGACCTGGGCACCAAGGTCGGCCCCGAAGACACGGTGAAAGTCGGCGCACGGGTCGTGCGCGCGCAGGCCGCGCTCACCGCCGTGCTCGCCAAGCCGCGCGGCTTTGTCTGCACCGCCGACGACGAGTGCCAGCGCCGCACCATCTTCGAGCTGCTCCCGTCGCACTGGCCGCGCGTCCATCACGTCGGCCGGCTCGACATGGACAGCGAGGGCCTGCTCATCGTCACCAATGACGGCGACCTCTCCCTCGCGCTCACCCATCCGCGCTACAAGATCGACAAGGAATACGAAGTCCTCATCGACAAATCTTTCGACCAAAAGGACCGCGAGAAAATGCTGCGCGGCTTTCACATCATGGGCGGGCGGGCCAAAGCCGAGCGCCTGGAAATCGTCGGCCCGCAGCACCTGCGCATCACCCTGAACCAGGGCATCAAACGGCAGATCCGGCTCATGCTCTACGAACTGGGCTACGAAGTGGAGCGCCTCGTCCGCACCCGCATCGGCTCGCTGAAAATCGGCGGCATGCGTCCCGGCGAATGGCGGCTGCTCGAGGCGAAGGAAGTCAAGGCGCTGAAAGGCACCGGCGAGCCGAAGTAGCGTCTGCTGGCCGGACGCAATTTCAGCGTGTTGCGGGTGGGCAAAAGCACGCCGCTCTCACCGGCCTCGCGCCGCAAAGCATAGCTTGCTCGCGGCTCGCATGAACTTTCGGCGCTTGAAAGCCCGCACTTCTTTCTGGGTAAGTGTCATCTCTCGCTTGTTTCCAAATTGAGGAATTGGGCGCGGCCTGCTTCGAGCGAAACTTCGTTTCGGCGACGGGTGGGCGGGGCACATCCGGGCCAGCCTGCTCACCACGCAACAAAGTGTCCAGCGTTCCTGGCAAAGAGGTGTGTGCCACCAGCCCGAACCCGCCGCATGCTACTTTCCACGCCATGAGCAGGCTCGCTGAGATTGAGAAGGCAATTGAAACGCTGCCTGAACCGCACGTCAGCGAACTGGCCGGGTGGCAGGATCGCTTGCGCCAGCGCCGCGCGGCTCCGTACGCCGGAGAATACCACGACCTCGATGCCTTGATCGGCTCCTGGCAGGAGGACGCCGCGTTTGATGACGCCATCCGCGCGTTTGCCCAGGTGGATGAGTCGGTGTGGACGGGGGTGCTGTGCTTAGTTCGCCGCCCTTTGCGACTGCGGCCGCGTTCTCCTTCGTGGTGGCGCTTTTCACCTGCCGCCGTCATTTTCACGCCCATGCGCTTCCACGTCTTCGTCATCGGCAAGCCGAAGCTCGCTTTCGCGCGGCTCGGGGTGGAGGACTACGCGGCGCGGCTGCGACCGTACGTGCCGGTGAAACTGCATTTTTTGAAAGCGGGCACTCCGGACGGCGAGAGCCACGCGCTGCTGGAGCGGTCGAAGGCGATGTTTCGCATCGTGCTCGATGAGCGGGGCGAGCAGGTAACTTCGCGCGGG
>JANXWQ010000283.1 GCA_025351065.1 Chthoniobacter sp.
GGCAGCGGGTTTTTCGCGCAGGTGCCGGGCTCCGCGTGACTGTAAGGAAAGCTGGCAGCTTCCCCTACAGTCACGCGGAGCCGCCAACTATTTCCCCGGCCACATCAGGCCGAAAATGCGGACTAGAAAAGCGAGCTGGTCAGCTTTTTCGTCGATGATCTTGGTCATCGGCTTGCCGCTGCCGTGGCCCGCGTTGGTCTCGATGCGGATGAGCACGGGCGGCGCGTCGGGCGGCTGGCACTCTTGGAGGCGCGCGGCGAATTTGAAGCTGTGTGCGGGGACGACGCGGTCGTCGTGGTCGCCGGTGGTGATGAGCGTGGCGGGGTAGCGCACGCCGGGCTTCAGCCGGTGCAACGGCGAGTAGGCGAGGAGCGTGCGGAAATCGTCCGCGTTTTCCGCGGAGCCGTAATCGCTCTTCCACGCCCAGCCGATGGTGAATTTGTGAAAGCGCAACATGTCCAGCACACCCACCGCGGGCAGCGCCGCGCCAAACAGCTCGGGCCGCTGGGTCAGGCACGCGCCCACGAGCAGGCCGCCATTGCTGCCGCCCTGGATCGCGAGCTTTTGCGGCGTGGTGTAGCTGTTTTCCACCAGCCACTCGGCGGCGGCGATGAAGTCGTCGAAAACGTTTTGCTTGCGCGCCTTGATCCCGGCCTCGTGCCACGCGATGCCGTACTCGCCGCCGCCGCGCAGGTTCGGCATGGCGAAGACGCCGCCCATTTCCATCCACACGAGATCGGTGACGCTAAAGGTCGGTTCGAGGCTGATGTTGAAACCGCCGTAACCGTAAAGCAGCACGGGCGCGGTGCCGTCGAGCGCCAACCCCATTTTCGGCGTGATGTACATCGGGATGCGCGTGCCGTCTTTGCTCGGAAAAAAGACCTGCTTCGTCTCGTAGTCCGCGGGCTGGAAATCCACGCGCGGCTCGCGGAAAACCTCGCTCGCGCCGGTCGTGAGATCGAGCCGGTAGATCGTCCCCGGCACCGTGAAGCTGGTGTAGGAATAGAACGTCTCGACATCCCCGCGCCGCCCGCCAAAGCCCGCCGCGGAGCCGAGGCCGGGCAGTTCGAGATTGCGCACGAACCGGGCGCGCTCCGCTTTGCCGTCCCACTCCATGATCCGCACGAGGCTGTGCGCGTCCTGGAGATAGCTGCAAATAAACTGCCGGTGGACGAGCGACACGCCTTTCAACGGCTCCGCGGCCTGCGGGATGATTTCGCGCCAGTTCGCGCGCTCGGGTTTCCTGATGTCGATGGCGGTGACGCGGCTGCGCGGCGCATCGAGATCGGTCTCGAAAAAGAACCGCGGCCCGTCGTTGTCGATGAATGAAAACGCCGCGTCGAACTCCGGGATCAGTTCCACGACCTTCGCCGCGGGATCGGCGAGGTCTTGGTAAAACGTGAGGTTCTTCGTGTCCGTGCCCTTGCTCACATGGATGACCAGGTAGCGCCCGTCGTCCGACACGCCGCCGTTGAAACCCCAGTCCGCGTGATCGCTCCGCTCGTAAATGAGCGTGTCGGCGACCTGCTTCGTGCCGAGTTTGTGGAAGTAAAGTTTCTGAAATTCGTTCACACCCTTTTTCTCCTCGCCCGCGCGCGGCGCATCGAAGCGGCTGTAGAAAAACCCGCTCCCGTTCTTCGCCCACGATGCGCCGGAAAACTTCACCCACTCGACCAGATCATCGCGTTCGATCCCCGTCGCCACCTCGCGTACATGCCAGTCCTCCCAGTCCGAACCGGCGCGCGAAAGGCCGCAGGCGAGCAGTTCGCCGTCGTCGCTCACCGCGTAGCCGGCGAGCGAAACGGTGCCGTCGGTCGAGAGCGTATTCGGATCGAAAAGCACGCGCGGCGGTGCCTCGTGCCGGTCGATGTAGTAAAGCACGCGCTGGTTTTGCAGGCCGCTGTTGCGCGTGAAAAAATAGCGCCCTCCGCGCTCGAACGGCACGCTGAAGCGCTCGTAATTCCACAGCTTCGTCAGCCGCTCCCTGATCTTCGGACGCTCCGCGACCGCGTCGAGAAACGCCGACGTGACCTGGTTCTCCGCCACGACCCACGCCTTCGTCTCGTCCGAATTGTCATCCTCCAGCCAGCGAAACGGATCGGCGATTTTTTCGCCGTGATAGTCGTCCACCTGCGCATCGTGCCGGGCGGGCGGATAGGCCGGCTTCGGTTCTTCAGCGCTCATCGAAACAGACAATAGGAAGGTCGCCGCGAGCGTCGCAAAGCTGGCCGTTTTCATCGTTCAAATCCTCCGCGCCAGGATGTAGCCGCGGCTCACCGCCGTCGGCTGATACTCCATCCACTCAAAGCCCGCGCCGCCCAGATACCCGCGCATCTCCGCGAGCGAATAGCATTTCCCCTCGGTGATGTTCATCAGCAGCGCCGAGTACTCGGCCACATGCAGCGGGCCGGTTTTCTCCGCGTTGATGTAGGCGTCGTGCAAAATGAGCAGCCCGCCGGGAGCCAAGGCGGCATGGGACTTCGCGAGCAGGTCGCGCACGAGCGGCTCATCCCAGTCGTGCAGCACATTCGAGATCAGATGCGTGTCGAAACCCGCCGGCCACACGTCGGTGAACATGTCCCCTGCAATCACCTCCACCTGCGCCGCGCAGTCCTGCCGCGCGATGCACTCGCGCGCGATGCGATCCACCGGCGGCTTCTCAAAAACCGCCGCGC
This sequence comes from Chthoniobacter sp., assembly GCA_025351065.1. Classification (GTDB taxonomy): domain Bacteria; phylum Verrucomicrobiota; class Verrucomicrobiia; order Chthoniobacterales; family Chthoniobacteraceae; genus Chthoniobacter. The sequence continues at coordinate 2,676 of JANXWQ010000283.1, forward strand.
GCAAGTGCGTGTGCCGCGCCACCAGCGAGCACGCGTAGATGCCGGAGCCGCCGGCCACATCCAGCACCGCGCGCTGCTGCGCGAGGTCGAGTTTTTTCGCCATCGCCGGCCCGAGCAGCACGCCGCGGCAGTCCATTGCCGCCGTGAACGGCTGCGCAAAATCCTCGCGTTCCATCGCCTGCGCCCACGCCTGCGGATCGTAGCTGCCCCAGTTCGCGGGTTTGCCGGTGCGCAGGACTTTCACCATGTCGAGCGTGGGCGCGCGGTCTTTCATCGAGACGTAATACGGCGCGAGATTCCACGGCGACCCAGCGCACAGATGCTCCCGCGCCCGCAGCGTGCAGTGAAAGACGCCGCCCGAGATGGTGGTCAGCCCCATCGCGTTGAAGAGCGTCATCATCACGTCCGCCGGCCGCGGATGGATTTCAAAGTGCGCGCAAATCGCGCCGAGCGTCGCCGGGTGCTCCGCGAGCCAGGTGAAAAAATCCAGGTGAGCCAGCGCGGCGGCGAGCAGATCGACGGAGACGATGCCATCCCGGAGACGGTAAAGTGGCAGCGGGTCGGTGGCGGGTTCGGAGAGGAGCGAAGCGTGAGGCATGGTGTGCCGCAGTGTTTAGCCGCCTGCTTTCGCCCGCGGCGAGAACGAAGAACCGGCGCGGCTCGCAGCGGTCCGGCGTGCGGCGGTGCGGCACCGAAAACCTGTCTAAAACAAAGGCCAGTTTTGGCAAAGCAACTGCTTTATGGAAGCTATGGTTAATGTCTTTTCACCAAAATCCGCCGGGCGTCTGCGCCGTGGCACCGCGGGCTTTACTCTCGTGGAGGTGCTCATCGCTGGAGCCCTGCTCGCGGTGCTCATCTCGGGCTCGGTGACAGCGCTCACGCAGTTGAACCGCTGGGCGACGGGTGCCCGGCTGCGGACCATCGCCCAAGCCGTTGCCCAGCAGCGCATCGATCTGATCGAGACGACACCCTGGCAGGTCATCGGGACGCGTCCCACCATCCTTGCGGCAGGCACAACGACCGAGACAAATGTGCCGCTGAACAACGACGACTACAACGCCGCGACCTCACTGATCAGCCCGTACACGAACCTCGACTCGCAGGTGATGTCCACCCGAACCACGGTCATCACCGACCTCACCACACGCACCCTGCGGGCGACGGTGACGGTCACATTCACGTACCGCAACCGGCCTTTCACGATCACCCTCAACACGCTGCGCGCCACCGACAGCATCTGACCCGCCATGAGCCGCTTCCGCCACCAAGCTTTCACCCTCGTCGAACTCATCGTGGCCACCGCCGTCTTTGCCGGCGTGACCGTGGCGCTGATGACCTTCAGCCAGACCTCGCTCCGGCTCTTTGCGCGCAACCTCTCGGTCAACCACAGCCACGACTCCGTGCGCGTCGCCGACCAGCAGATGCTTCGCGATCTGCACACTGCCGCCTCGAATTTCCGCCTGATGAGCTTTGACGGCACGACCTACACCGACATCAGCCCGGCGGCGACCACCGACGTGGACAAGCTGACCCAGAAATTCGTCAGCGGCCGGGGCAATGTCGTGCGCTTCCGGCAACTGGCCGGCGGCCCTTACAAACTCACCACCAACGCGACGCCAGCCTCCGTCAATCTGACGTTCGATTTCAGCGTGGGCACCACCCTCCCCTACGTGCCGCAGGTCGGGGACAAAGTGGTGCTCCCGCTCATTTCACGCGAATACGGCATCACCGCGGTGCCCACCGTGCCGACTTCCGGCAGCCGGACGGGCGTGGTGACGATCAGCGACACCAGCGGTTTGGGCTTCACCGTGGACGCGACCACCGCGGGCAATGTGACCACCGGGTATTTCTACCGGGAGGTGGCCTACTCCGTCTGGGGCGGCACGCTGCGCTTCCACAAAAACTTCACCGGCACGAACAAGACGACCGTCACCCAGGTGCGCGACCGGGTGACCTCGACCCAGCCGTTTGGCCTGCTCTACCCGACCGCCACAAGCCAGGTGGAAAACAGTGCGCTGCGCGTTTCGCTGGAGACCTACGACCCGAACTACACCGGGCGGAAATTCTCCAACGGCACCGCCACGATCCAGGCGGTCATCCCGCCGCTCAATATTCCCACACCCATTTCCTCAACCGACTACACGCCATGAACAAGTCATTCCGATCCAATTCCGGCAGCGGTCTGCTCGCCGTGATCTTCACGATGAGCATCGTCGCCGCGCTCGTCGCCGCCGTTTACTCCGTGACCGCCTTTCAGGTCGGCGTGACCCGCCGCGAGGTCAACCGTGCCGCCGCTGTGTCCTACGGCGACGGGGTCATCGAGAGCCTTTTCGACCAGTGGCGAAATGCCATGATCAACGTGACCAATGCCACCGACCGCACGAGCGGCATGACCAATGCCGCCCTCGCCAGCACCCTGGCCCTGCCTTCCAGCACCGTGCTGCCGCCGCCCTCGGGCGTGAGCGTGCTGAGTTGGAGCGTGACCGCGCAGACTCCCCTGCTCGCACCGACGACCGATGCCGCCGGCCGACCGACGCCGGAAAACGGCACCAACTCCGCGCTGCGCGTCCGCCTTTACTACCTCGCCACGGTGACGGTGCAGTACTATGTCCCGTCGAACTTCCGCACCGTCACCTTGCAGCGCGCCTTCAGCCGCGCGGGCCGCAATGTCTTCGACAATTTCTATTTCGGCATGCAGCCGAAGACCGAGTTTCATCCCGGCCCGCCCATGTATGTGAGCGGCACCGCCTACGTCGGCGGCGATCTTTTCACCGCGCACAATTCCCTGCACTTCACCAAGGACGTGTCCTATACCGGTACCCACACGCTGGGCTTCCGCCCGGAGGATTCGCGCTTCGGAGTCGAGACGCCCGACATCACCACCGGCGGCTCCACCTCGGGCGGCCTGGATGACAACTGGGACATCAACGACCCGCCCCAGTACGGCTCGCAGCAAAAACTGCTCGATACCCCGCTATCCAGCCTCGACCCCAATTTCACGGACGACCCGACCGCCAACAACACCGACTCCGACGGCAACAACAACAACAACGGCTTCCACGAGATCATCGACGAGCAAAACACGGTCGGTTCGGCCAACCCCGACCCACTCCAGCTCGACTCCACGACCAGCGAGCGCCTCTCGAAGAACGCCGACTACCGCATTTACGTGGACTCCAGCAACAACGTCTCCATTTACAAAGGCGCCTCGACCACCGCGCTCGCCAGCTCCAACACCGAATACGTGGCCATCAAGGCGGCGCTCACCACCAACCAGGCGATCAAAGACATCCGCGAAAGCGACAACGTGCGCGTCGTCACCATGGACGTGAGCCAGATCACCAGCGCCCTCTCCACCGCGAAAATCTTTGACACCGCGGGCGGCATCTCCGGCACCGGCGGCGACGGCCTGCTTCTCTATTTCAAAGACACGAGCGTCGGCACCAGCGTGAGCACCAAAGTGGTCGATTCCTCAAGCGGTTCCAATACCTCCGTCACTAGCACCTCGCGCCGCGGCATCAAGCTGACCAAAGGCGCCACCCTGCCCAGTATGGGCCTGAGCATCGTCACCCCAAATATCGCCTATATCCAGGGCGACTTTAACACGGGCACGACCGGCAGCACCCAGCCCGCGTCCAACACCACCACCACCTACATCCCTCCGGTGGACAACCCCAGCCCCGTCATCACCGGCTACAACCGCGCCGCTTCCGCCGTGGCCGCCGACGCCGTGAACATCCTCTCCAACAACTGGAACGACGCCAACTCCCTACTCGGCCAAAGCAGTCGCGCCGCCACCAGCACCACCATCAACACCGCCATCATCGCCGGCAATGTGCCCACCACCACCGCCTCCTACAGCGGCGGCATTGAGAATTTCGCCCGCTTCCATGAGGACTGGAGCAACGACTTCCTCACCATCTACGGCGCCCTCGCCCTGCTCTACGACAGCGAGCAGGCCACCGGCCCGTGGAACGCCGCCGACTACTCCCCGCCCAACCGCCGCTGGTATTACGACACCAACCTGCAGGACCACAATCCGCCCGGCTTCCGCGTCGCCCGCACCTACGAGCGCGGCCAGTGGGTCAAACGCTAGACCATGAAACATCCCCGCCTCTCCGCCTGCCTCGCCTGCGCCGCGGCGCTCGCGCCCTTTTCGGGCAAAGCCCTAGACCTCACGCCCGTGCCCGCCTTTCGGGATCTCGAAGGCGTCAAAATTCCCATCGTCCTTTTCTCCGACGCCGGGAAAAAAATCTCCTTGCGACCTCCGTTCAAATGGATCGTGAGTGGCGACAGCGGCTCGGTCAGCCTGTACTCCGCCGAGCACCCCGACGCCGTCATGCAAATCCGCGTCCGCGCGCGCAAGCCGCTCCCGGAGGGTGTGACCGAAGACCTCGCCAAATGGTGCCTCAGCCAGCTCCCGCAGGATGCCGCCGAGCCCGCGCTCGAAGGTGAAGCCGCCAGCACTTTCACCCTCGGCCCCCTGACCGGCCGCGAGTTCACTTTTTCCTACGCCGCGCAGGGCCGCCGTTGCACCACCTCCGTGGCTGTCGTCGATTGGAACGAGCGCGAGCGCATCGCCGTCGTCGTGACCGCCCGCACCCCGGACTTCGCCGCCATGCACACCGCGGCGATGGGCAGCATGTTTTCCTGGAACCCGCTGTAAGTCGGGTCAACGCAAACTGTAGGGCGGGCGCTTCGCCTGCCTAGGGAGCGGGAGGCTCCCAGACCCCCAACCGGCAGGCGAAGTGCCCGCCCTACAGCCCCACGGTTTCGCTCGCACCCTAGTTCTCCCGCACGGGCTTTTCATCGCCGGGCAGCATGGGCTGCCAGGTGCGGATGATTTGGAAACTGCGCCCGGCGACCTCCGCAAAATTGCGCTCCGAAGCCGTGGCCACGAGGACGAGCTGCTCGTCGGCGTTGAGGTTGAGAAAGGTGATCTGCTGCACCATCGGCATGGTGCCGTTGGTAAAAGTGTAGGCCAGCCGGTAGCTGCGCCAGCGGTTGATGGTGAGCGGGTCGCGAGCTTCGTCGAGCACCTTCACCTCGGTCGCGCCGGGCGGCAGCAGGCGGCGCGCGGCTTCGCGGTAGCGTTCGAGCGCCACGCCGCTGAAGGGCTGGTCGGCGGTGACGGGCGAATGTTTCACGAGGAAGCTGGCCTCGGAAAATTTCGGGTAGCGGAAAAGCACGCCGCCGCCACCGGCGGCGACCTGGGTTTCATGGTCGAGGCTGAGGCCGATTTTCTTTTCGCCGTCGGCAAAGTAGAGCCGGTGGCTGGCCGCGCCGTCGGCAAAGGTGTCGATGTAGCGCGGGGTGAGATCGACCGCCGCGGCGGGCAGGGCGAGGGCGAAAAAGGGCGCGAGGATTTTCATCGGCAAGCGGGTCAGTATTTCGCCCAGGTGCCGCGGCTCCACGAAGTCGCGTCGAGGCTGCCGGGCGGCGGGTTGTTGCGAAAGCTGTTGTCGAAATTCCAGCGGCGCAGCGGCGGGCGGTAGATGACGCCGGTGTCCCAGCGGCCGGTGAAGGTCTTGCTTTGGAAAAGCTACACCATCGAGCCGTAGTAAGTGCAGTACTGGCCGCCCCAGTTTTCGAGGAAGCGGGGAAAATTGATCGCGCCGCCGGAGTAGCCGTACTGCGCGCCCGACGCGGGCTGGTAGCCGGAGGGCATGAAGCCGGAGACGATGGCCGTGTTGAAGGTCGTGCTGGTGGCGGTGCGCGCGGTGAGGTCGATCGAGGAGTTGGCGTCCTGCCAGTTGTTCGAGAGCAGCATCACCGCGTCGCCGATGACCGCGGAGGGCTGGCTAGTGTAGCCGGGCACCACGGGGCTGGCGGTGTTGTCGGGGTTGCCGAGGCCGTTGGCGGGCACGGCGTTGGAATTCGTCCCCACGGTGCCGGTGTTGTAGTCACCCTGGATATAGACGGCGTTTTCGCTCGCGACGGTCAACCCGCCCGTGGGTAGGACGCCGCCATTGATGAGCCGCACGGCGCTGGGATTCGGCGTGGCGCCGCCGACCGGCGTGGTGTCGTTGATGTAGAGCACGTTGTTGAAATTGCTCACGCCCGCCGCGCTCAGCGCGCTGCCAAACTGGCCGACATCGAGCGAAGTCACGTCCACGTTTTTCCCCTCGCGCTGGTCATAAATCGTGGTCTTCGCCGTGAGCGCGGCGGCGAGCTGGGTCTGCTGCGTGCCGGTGAGGGTCACGCCGTTTTGGCCGGTCACGGTCACGGTGCCGCTGTTGATGTTGATGCGGATGCCGGCCTTGTTGAACATGCGCCGCTTGGCAAATTCCGGCGGGTCGGCGTAGCCCGCGTTCGGCGGCTCGATCAGCTCGTGCATGCCGTCGTTGTTCGGGTTGGCGTCGGTGGTGTTGATCGCTGCGGAAGGCTCGTTGCCCAGCGGCTCCATGCGCGGCACCTGGTGGAGCTGGCTGGTTTCGCCCTGCGTGTAAATCGGCGGGAGTTCCGAGTTCGCCACCCAGCCGCTCCACTGGTCGGAAAAAGGCGGGTCGGCGGTGGCGGTGTAAGCGGTGACGTAGGAGACCTGATCTTGGAAAGTGAGCGAGCCCGCGTCGCTGCCGCTGAGGTAGGCGGTGGCGTTCGTGTGCACGAGGCCGCCCACGATGATTTCGGCGGGGCGGTAAAACTCGAGGTTGTCCTCGAAGAAAAACATGGCCTGGAAAAGCGGCACCTCCGAGTACTGAAACTGCCGCTGCACGCCCACGCGGAAGTCGTAGCCGCCCGTCGCCATCTGCACTTTGGCCCGTGCGCGGTAGGTGTAGCTGCGGCCCGCCCAGCCGGGGTACGAGGCGAGGCTGACCGTGACCGCCACGGGGTTCGCCACCGGCGCGCCGTACTCGTCGAGGCCGTCGATTTTCAACGGCCCGTCCTCCAGCGCATCCGCATAAATGAAGCCCGGCAGCGCCGGTGCGCCCAGCGCGGTGCCGGCCTCGGCGGTGGTGATGGCGCGGTTCCGCGCGGCGATGCGCGTTTTCCAAATCCCAAACCCGTATTCGACCGCGCCCTCTGCCGCCGACTGCGCCGCCGCGTAGTCGCGGCTGCGGTCGGTGAGCCGCGCGGTGTGGCCGGTCACATTCATGGCCGCGAGCACGAAGGCCGAAATCATCACGATCATAATGAGCGTGACCATGAGGATATTGCCGCGCGGGCGTGAGGTGGTGGTCATGGAGTGAGCTTGCGCGCGAGGATGCAGTCCACGCGGGCAAAGGTGTTGAATTCATCGGCCTGCCGGCCCGCCAGCGTGCGGTCGAAATTGGCCGCACGCACGCGCAGCGAGAGATTCACGAAGGTGCGGCCCTGCACCGCCACGAGCGTGAAAGGCGTGGCGTCTTCCACCAGCATGCCGACCTGGTCGGTGAGCGTGACGTACTGCGCCGGGTCGCTGAGATTCGTGGTCGTGTCGAAAAGCGGGTAGTAGCGCAGCTCGCGTTTGCCGCCCGCCGGGAGCGCGAGGAGCGCAGCGGGGCGCACGAGTTTCGCCGTCAGAATCGTGCCCGCCACAAAAGTCACCGGCGTGCCGAGCGCGGCGCTGAGCGTGATGTTCACCGTCTGATGCTGCAACCCGTCTGGTGCCGCCACCGCCACCACGGCCACGCGCGGGCGCAGCGTGGCCGGCGTGTTGCTGATCAGCAGCAGATCGCCCGGCCGCGGGAGCGGCGGCGAGGCCAGCGGATTCGTCGAGCGCACGATCGTAAGCGTGGTGGTGCTGGCCGGCAGACCGCTCGCGGGCGCGTTCACCACGTACGGCCCGCCGCGGTAGCTGTCGAAACTCACGCCCGCCGCTGGGCCCGCCGCCGGCCCGCCCGCGGTGTCGATGAGCGCGGGCAGGCTGTCGGCCTGCTGGATGAGCTGCTCCGCCCGGTCGAGCGAACCGCGCATCGTCGTGTTGGTCAGGTTCACCGAAAGATTCCGCGCCGCGAGCACCATGCCCGCATTGACCACCGCAAAAACCGCCGCCCCCACGACCACCGACATGGCCGCGCCGACGAGCATTTCCACGAGCGTGAAAGCGCGCAGGGCGAAAGTGGAGCGGTGCGTTTTCATCTTCAGTCCACCGTGCGCAGCGTGGTCATCTCGTAGCGGTACGGGTGCCGGCGGAAAACGTAGTCGAGGCGAAAGGTCACGCGCCGGATGTCGGCCCCGTCGGCGTTCGCCTCGGCGAGCACCGTGCGCGTGAGCGTGCCGCGCACCGTGGCGTCCGTGCCGCTGCGGGTGAGGGCGAGGTTCACCAGATTGTCGCCGCCGCCGTCGTCATCATAGACCGCGCCGCCCGCGCTGGTAATGACGAGAATGGGCGGCTCAATACTGCTGCTGAACGGCACGCACAGCGCCGTGTCCATGTTGCGCTGCACCACCGCGCGCGCATTGGTCAGCATGCGCATGGCTGCGGCCTTTTGATTGACGTGGATGAGCGCCTGCACGCCCGCGATCCCGCAGATGACGATCACCGCCATCGCCACCATCACCTGCACAATGGTAAAGCCCGCGCGCCGCGTCCGGCGCTGGCGGCGGCTGAAAACGGGGTGGTCTGCGGTCGGCATTGCGCGGCTGAGAGAGCAGTGCATGTGCCATCCGCCCCCTTGCCTGCGAGGCCTCCGCCTGCCATCGTCCCCTTTCCTCGCCCACCCATGAAATTTTTCCTCGCCTTCCTCGCGCTCCTCACCCCGGCCTTGGCCCAAAAGCCCGCCGCGCCCGCGCCTGCCGAACTTACTTTTCCCGGTGAAAAACTGGACGAATGGCACGGCTTCAAACGCCACATTTTCCAAGCCGACGGCTGCACCGCCTGGGTCGTGGAGCCCAAGGCCGCGCGGCCCGGCCACCCGTGGTCGTGGTGCCTGGAATTTCCCGACGCCTTCACCGACCGCTGCGCCGCGCCCGCGCTGCTGGCCGCGGGTTTCCACCACGTCCACCTCAGCGTCGGCAACACCTTCGGCAGTCCCGCTGCGGTGCAACATTTCAACGCTTTCTACGAACTGCTCACCGCCCGCGGGCTGGCGAAAAAAGCCGTGCTCATCGGCATCAGCCGCGGCGGGCTCTACGCCTACCGCTTCGCCAGCGAGCACCCCGAGCGCGTGGCCGTGATCTATGGCGATGCCGCCGTGTGCGATTTCAAAAGCTGGCCCGGCGGCAAAGGCGCGGGCCAAGGCAGCGCGGGTGACTGGGCCGCGCTGCAGCAATGCTACGGCTTCAAAGACGAGGCCGGGGCGCTGGCCTACACGGGCAATCCCATCGACCGTCTCGAACCGCTCGCGAAAGCGCACGTCGCCATCGTCCACGTCGTTGGCGATGCCGACGACATCGTGCCGCCGGCAGAAAACGCGGCCCTCATCGAGCAGCGTTACCCCGCGCTCGGCGGCACCGTCGAAGTCATCCACAAACCCGGCGTCGGCCACCACCCGCACGGCCTCGACGACCCCGCGCCGGTGGTAAAATTCATCCTCGACCACACGGCGGAAAAGTAAGGCGGGCGTGGCATCCTAGCTCGCCGAAAGGCGGCTGGCAGCGCTTCACCCACGGCATCGGCGTGGGCGATGAGAATGGCGACGGCAAGGCCGGCCACGATTCCCAGGCGCAGATCACGGCGTTTGAAGACTTATGGCATTGGGGCGAGCAGGCCGAAGGCGAGTATGACCAGATACTGAAGGGGGAAAATACCGACCTTGCTGAGAGCGTGTCCGGAAAGTCAGTTGAGTTAAGTTTTGGCGAGTCGCTTGAGCATGAGGCGGGACATACAAAGGTAGAGATGGGACTCGGAGTGATCGGGCCGCTTTTCGTAATCGCGCGAAAGGCGGCGGGACTTGTATAGC
>JANXWQ010000290.1 GCA_025351065.1 Chthoniobacter sp.
GAGCGTCTCGACTGGACCGGCAAGGTGCCCTTTGAAATCCACGAGATGCACGCCCGCCCTGACGGCTTCGAGCTGAGCTTTACCGAGCCCGTCGATCCCGCCACCGCGGGCAATCCCGCGAGCTACAAGGCGCGCGAATTCACCTACCTCTACCGCGCCGAATACGGCGGCCCCGAGATTGACGACGTGCTCCCGCAGATCACCAAAGCGACCGTCGCCGCCGACAAAAAATCCGTGCGCCTGACCTTCGACAAACTGACCAAGGGCCACATCCACGAGCTGCATCTCGACGGCGTGAAATCCGCCGCCGGCCTGCCCGTGCTCCACCCGGTCGCCTACTACACGCTGAACGAAATCCCGGCGAAGTAACCGCGCCCGTCGTGCCGCCCATCGCTCGCATGACTTTCTCCCGACTCGCTTTTTTCCTCGCGCTGACCGCGAGCCTGCATGCGGCGGAGCCGGTGAGCTTTCGCCGGGAGGTCGCGCCGGTGCTGCACCGGCGCTGCGGGGCGTGTCATGGCGAGGAAAACGCGAAGGGCGGCTACCGGCTCGATACTTACGAGCGCATTTGGAAAACCGGCGACAGCGGCGACGCCCCGCTCGTCGCGGGAAAACCCGGCGAATCGCAAGTTCACGCCCGGCTCCTCGAGCAGGACGCGAATGACCGCATGCCGCAAAAAGCGGACGCCCTCCCGCCGCGCGAAGTCGCACTGATCGAGCGCTGGATCGCCGAAGGCGCGGCCAATGACGGCGGTGCCCCGCAGCGCCCGCTCGCCGAACTCGTCCGCGAATCGCTCCTCCTTCCCGCGCCGGAAAAATATGCGCGCCCCGCACCCGTGACCGCGCTCGCCTTCAGCCCCGACGGCACCCAGCTCGCCGTCAGCGGCTACTACGAAATCATGCTCTGGGACATCGACACCGGCGCGCTCGTGCGGCGCATCGGCGGGCTGCCGCAACGCATCACCGCGCTCGCGTGGCATCCGCAGACGCGGCTCCTCGCCGTGGCCGGCGGCTCGCCCGCGCAATGGGGCGGCGTATTCCTCATCGACCCCGCGGCGGACTTCCGCGTGCGCCTCCTCGCCGATCTCCCCGACACTGCGCTGAGCGTCGCCTTCAGCCCCGACGGCAAACTGCTCGCAGCCTCCGGCGGCGACCGCGCCATCCGTCTTTTCGACACCGCCACCGGCAAGCAAACGCGCCTGCTCAAGCAACACTCCGACTCCGTGCAAGCCGTCGCCTTCGCCCGCGACGGTCTGCGCCTCGTCTCCGCCAGCCGCGACCGCACCGCGCGCATTTTTTCGCTCGAAAGCGGCGAGGCCACCGCGATCCACGATGACCACGCCGCGCCGGTTCTCGCCGCGGCTTTCCTGCCCAACTCGAAAGGCGCGCTCTCCGTCACGCGCGGCCAAGCCGTGCAGCAGTGGGACGCAGAGAATGGCAAACTCAGCAGCGAGTTCACCGACGCCGGCCGCGCCGTGCAAGTGCTGCTGCCCACGAGCCGCGGCCTGCTCACGGGTTCGCTCGACGGCCTTGTGCGCTTTATCCCGTACGCCGACCGCCGCACGCTGATGACGTGGTTCGGACACCGCGATTGCGTCGAATCCCTCGCCGTCGCGCCCGGCGGCCAGGTCTTCGCCAGCGGCGCGCACGACGGCGAAGTGTGCGTGTGGAATCTCGCCTGCGAAACGTGGGTGCGCCGCTTCACCACGAGCCCGTGAAGCGTGCGCTATGCGAAAATCCCCGTCACCGGCTTGCCGTCAGAAATCATCACCGGGCGGTTCGTCGCGGTCATCAGTTCGGTGTGCGGGTCGATGCCGAGCGCGTAGTAGATCGTCGCCGCGAGATCGTCGGGCCGCACGGGATTCTCCGCGGGATACGCGCCGGTTTTGTCGCTCGCGCCATAGACGAAGCCGCGCTTCACCCCGCCGCCCGCGAGCAGCGTGGTGTAGCACTGCGGCCAGTGGTCGCGGCTCACGTTTTTGTTGATGTTCGGCGTGCGGCCAAACTCGCCCATCCACACCACCAGCGTCGTGTCGAGCAGCCCGCGCTGGTCGAGATCATTGAGCAGCGTGGGCAGCGTCTGCTCGGTGATCGGCAGATGGTATTTCTCCACGATGGGATACATCCGCGTGTTGTTGAAACCGTGCGTGTCCCAGCCGCCGCGCTCCGTGCTCTGCCCGCCGATGACATCGGAAAAATACACCGTCACGAACTTCGTCCCCGCCTCCACCAACCGCCGCGCAAGCAGACAGCTCTGCCCGTAAGTCGTGCGCCCGTAAGCCTCGCGCACCGCTTCAGGCTCGGCGGAAAGGTTGAACGCCTCGCGCAATTTCGGCGATTGCAGCATGCCCATCGCGCGCTCGTAGTAGCCGTCGAAGCCACGCGCCTGCGCCGAGAAATCCAGCATCCGCGCCTGCGCGTCGATCATCTGCTGGAGCCCGCGCCGCGCCTGCAACCGCTCAAATGGGATGCCCTCCGGCAGGCTCAACTCCGGCAGCGTGAAGGCCGGCGAGTTTGGATCCTGCAGCACCGTGAGCGGGTCGTGCATTTTGCCGAGAAAACTCGCGTGCTGCCCCGGCGTCACCGAGCCGTCGCCGATCACGTAGGGATATGAAATCGCCGTCGGCAAATCCCCGTGCAGCGGCGCGAGCTTGTCCACGACCGACGAGTAGCCGGGGAAAAGATCGAGCGAATCCCGCAGCCGCTGATCGTCCGTGGCGGGCGCGTGCCCGGTGAGCGCGTAGTAGCCCGCCGAGTTATGATTGTTCATCGTGTGATGCATCGAGCGGATCAGCGTCACCTTGTCCATGACCTGCGCCGTCTTCGGCAGATGCTCGCTCACCTGGATGCCGTCGGCCTTGCTGCTCATCGGCTTGTGCGGCCCGCGGATGCCCTCCGGCGCGTCCGGCTTCATGTCAAACATGTCGATGTGCGACGGCCCGCCCCATTGGAAAAGAAAGATCACCGACTTCGCCCGCGCCTTGATTTTGCCGGCACCGGCGAGCGCCTCCGCGCGCAGCAACTGCGGCATCGCCAGCCCCAGCAAACCAAGCCCGCCGACCTTGAGCGCATGCCGGCGCGTCAGCGCGCGGTGGAAATCGGAGCAGGCAAAATCGCGCATGATGTCTTGGCTAATCTGAAAGCGAATGGCGACTTAGAACAAGGTTGGAAGCGGCCGCGTGCGGCTTTCAACTAATCAGCAGCAGCCGCGGCGGCTCGCCCGGCTGTGTGGCGGGCGCGCGATGAATGCACGGCGGCACCGGGCTGCCGAGCCAGTCGGTGGCGATGCGCCAGAGGTTGCCGAGGCCGAAGGAAAAAGGCCGCGCCTGCGGGAGCGGGGCATAATGCAGGTCGTAGAAATTCTCGTTCAGGTATTCGAGGAAGCCTCCGTCGTCTTCCCCGCCATAGAGCCTGAGGAGTTCCGCGCGGGTTTCCGGGATGTCCACGCGGCGCCGCGCCTCGTCGTTGCGCAACCCTTCGGAAGACCAACCGTGGTAGGTGCAGAGCCAGGTATCGGCCTCCACCGTGGCGCTGTAGGCGTGAAACGAGAAGACATCCGTGGGCACGGGCCCCGGCTCCTCGGCACATGGGTAGCCGTGGATGCAGTTGAGGACGGGAGCGAGATCGTGCGCCCGGAGCCGCCGCTGATCTTCGAGGAGCACACCGACGGCCGCCCGACCCGCCGCGCTCAAAGCGAGCGCCCGCAGCCGCGCGTCGTCCACCGCGACAATGCCGTCGCCTGCGCCCAGCCGCGCCACCACCTCCCCGAAATCCCCCGGCAGCACGCGCGGCCAGCACCGGGCATTCACGCCATTGGCGAAAGGCGTCGCCACCAGTTCCTCGAAACTCCCCACCACCTCGATGCGGTGGTAGCCCGGAGGCTGGCTGAAAGGCGGCGGCGTCATCTGCGGGCGCGAACCAACCGCGTCATGCCACCTCGGCAGGGAAAATTCGCGTCGTCGCCGCGCGCCGGTTCAGACGCTGCGCCACCGGGCGGGTTCACCCCTGCTCCGCCGCCGGGGCCGGGCGGTCGGGATAGACCCAATAGTGATAGACCACGAATTTCACCACCGCGATGACCACCTGCACGCCGACGATGACCGCCTTTTCAAACGCCGGGAACACGGCCTGCAAGGCGACGACGAGCGCGTAGTTGAGCGCGTTGAAAATGACGAGCGCGGTGCCCTGCCGACGGGCCGAGGCGGTCCAGCGGTCGCGGGTGCGGAAGCCGACGAAATAGCTCCACAAAAATTGCGCGACATTGATGAGCGCAAGGCTCACGGCGTAGGCGATCCAGTTCACCCAGCCGAGCACATCGTGGAAAAGCGCGAAGAGCGCGGGGTTGAGCGCGATGGTCACAACGCCGGCGACGCCGTACCAGAAAATCCGCATGTGGAGCGGTGTGGCCGGAGTGCGGTTGGCGGGTTCGTTCATCGTGGGCAAAAGTGCGGCCTGACTTACGGGACGCAACCGCACCCTTCAATGGAAAAGCTGGCCACGGGCAGCCCGCGTTTTCGCTTTGCCAGCCGCCGAAAGAAGCGTGCGTGCCGCCGCGCGCCACATTACAAACAGCGCCTCATTTTGTGACCGCCACCGCCCCGACTTCCGCCCCGTTTCGCTTCCCGCTGCATGCGTGGATCATGGCCGCGGTACTGTTCGCGGGGAGCTTTCTCCTAGGCACACGGCACCACAGTTTTCCGTACAGCTACCACCCGGACGAGGGCGGCAAGGTCGGCCAGATCATCCAGGGCAGCCGCAACTACCACCACCCGCTGCTGCTGCTCTCGGTCACGGACATCGCCACGCGCGTGGGCTCTGTGCCGCGCACGCCGCAGGCCATTGTGCAGACCGGGCGCGGGGTGTCGGCGGCGTTTGCGGCGGGGACGGTGGCGGCGCTCGCGCTGCTGGCGTGGCTGCGCTACGGGGCGCTGGCGGGCTGGGGCGCAGGGTTGGCGGTGGCGGCGCAGCCGGAGCTTTTCGAGGCGGCGCATTATTTGAAGGAAGACCCGGCGCTGGTCTTCGGCCTCGCGCTCACGCTGCTCGCCGCGCACTGGTGGTGGCGTGCGCCGGGGTGGAAAACGCTGCGCTTTCTCGCCATCGCGTGCGGGCTGGCGGCGGCGGGGAAATATGTGGGCGTCATCGCGCTCGCGGTCGCCCTGCCGCTCGTACTGTGGCAGCGGCGGGACATCGCGGAGCCGGGCCGCGGGCTGCGGCTGAAAACTTTCGCCCTCGTCTTCGGCCTCACTTTTCTCGCGGGCAATCTGCCGCTTTTTGCCACGAAACTTTCCAGCCCGTTCCGCAGCATTCGCAACGAGGTGCAGGACGTCGCCGAGGGCTCGCACGGCCTCACCCGCAAGGTGCCGCACGGCGAATACCTCGAGCAGTTGCGCAAAGAGCTGCCACCCGCCGTCGGCGTGCTCGCGGGCTGCTACGCCGTGGCGCTGCTCGCCACCGCGCGCCGCCGCACCCCGGCGGAGTGGGCCACGGTGCTGCTGCCGCTGGGCTATCTCGCGGTCATCTCGTGCTCGCCGAAAACCGCGCCGCGCTACCTGCTGCCGGTCAGCGCGCTGCTGCCGCTGCTCGCCGCGCTGGGCGCGGCGGAGATCACCCGGCTGCTTTTTTCGCCTCGCAACTACTGGCTTCGCGGGGCCGTGGTGATTGACACCGGTGTCCTCGGCGCGGCGGACGCAGGTCAGGTTCTGGTTCCGTGCGGGTGGTGGCGTCGCGTTTTTCGCGGGCTGTTCTTCACCGCCCTCGTCGCCGGGATCATGGCCGCCGAACTGCCCGCTCTGCGCACTTCCTACTTCGGTTTTCAGCACGATGACCCCACCGCCGTCGCCGAGTGGATCAAAGCGAATCTGCCTCCCGGTGCGATCATCGCCGAGGATCACCGCGTGAACCTTTCCCAGACCAAAGGCGAAGGCTTCACCACCCCGGCGCGCGTGCCGCTAAAAGTGCTCGATGCCAACTTTGCCCCCGACCTCGGCACACTCGACGAGCTGCGCGCGAAAGGCGTCACCCACATCGCCATCTGCCGCCAGTCGTACGGCCGCTATTTCCGCGACGAGACGAAGCCGCGCGAAGGCGCGAAGGGCGGCTTCGACAAACGGCGGGAGTTTTACGCGCGCCTTTTGGAAGAGGGCGAGCTGCTCCAGAAATGGGAGCCGGGGACGATCCCGTATCTCCAGCCCGGCATCCGGCTCTACCTCCTCCCGCCCGCGAGCAGCAGCCCGCCGCCTTAGCGCCCGGCGAGCAGCGCTTTCGCGCGCCGCGCGTAGTCGGCGGTGTCCGCGGCTTGCAGCAATCCCGAGACGATGACCACCCGCCGTGCGCCCGCGGCAATGACTGTTTCGAGATTCTCCAGCTTGATCCCGCCGATGCAGAAAACCGGGATCCGCACGGCTTCATGCACGCGCTGGATTTCATCAAGCCCGATGGCCGGTCGGCCCGGCTTCGTGGGCGTGGCAAAGAGCGGGCCGAAGCCGATGTAGTCCGCGCCTTCCGCCTCCGCGGCCACGGCCTGCGCGAAGCTGTGCGTGGACTTGCCGATGAGCGGCGGCGCGACCTCGCCGGCCAGCGCGCGGCCAGCGCGCCAGCGCGCGTCGGCGACGGAAAAATCGTCCTGCCCGACATGCGCGCCCTGTGCGCCGACGGACGGCACGAGCTGGGGGAAATCATTCACGATCAGCGGCACGCCCGCGCCTTCCGTCAACGCGGTGAGCCGGTTCGCGAGCGCCTCGACCTCGCTTTCGCCCGCGCCTTTCGCGCGCAGTTGCAGCACGTCCACGCCACCCGCGAGCATCTGCGCGGTCACGCGTTCGGCGTCGGCGTCGGCAGTGTAGCCGAGGTCGAGGATGCCGTAGAGCAGCGCGTCGGAGAGGGGTTTCATCGCCCTCAATCGAGCACGCCGCGCCCGCCGCTGGCAAGGCGCATCGTGTCCGCAATGCCACTGGAAATTCTCGCGCCACCGCCTAGGATTGCGGCCCATTTTCATCATCATGCACCTGCGCCCCCTGCTCACGCTCACCCTCCTCTTCGCCGCACTTTTCGCCGCCCCGCTGCGCGCCGAGGACACCTACTCTTTTGGCGAAGGCGCGCGCGGCTTTCTCATCCGCGACTACAACGAAAAGCTCATTGCCGCGCTGAAGGACGCCGCCGCCAAGCCGAAGCACCTCGACCGTTTTGAAAAGGAAACGGTCGAAAACACGAAGAAGCTCCAGGTCACGCTCAACGGCAAATGCTCCGCGCCGGGCCGTGCGGGCGTCGCGGAATTCGTGGCGCTCGGCGGCGTGTGGCCGGACGAATTTCTGCGCTGCGCCAATCTCGTGGACTGCTGGGAGGGCACGTTTTTCAAGCTCGAAGGCTCGGCGCAGAGCGCGGACAATTTTCCCAACGTGACCTTTGGCATCGTCGGTTTCACGTCGCACGACGGCAGCCTCCAGCAGTTTCTCAAGCGCGCCAACGCCGCCTCGCAGGGCGCGCTTTTCAAGCTCGCGCGCGAACGGCTGGCCCCCGCGGACGCGGCGGATTTCGAGGAGCTCGTGAATGAATACAAGCTCGAGGATTTGCCGAAAAACCACGCCGCGTTCGTGAAGTTCGCCATCCGCAATCCCGACGATCCCGCCGACGAACAGGAGGCGAAACCGGAGATCGCCTCGATGTTCAAGGCGTTCGATTCGATCCCGCAGTTCCGCGACATCCAGCTCGCCGCCACGCGCAAAAAATGCTGGGCCGACGAAGTGCCGGACTATCGCAAACACATTTTCGGCGCCGCCGAAAGCCGCTCGCTGCACACCGATCTTTTCTGCTTCGACATGACCGTGCTGACTGACGGGCCGGGCAAGGAGCAGTGGCGCAAACTGGCGAAAATGACGTTCAAAACCGATGTCGAGCGCATGCAGCAAGTCTCGGCGGCGATGAAGGAATCCACCGAGTACGATGACGACGAGGACAAGCGCGCGGACATCCTCGAACGCGAGCGCTGCATCATCGACGGCAAGGGGCAGGTACATCTCGACGAATACGACCTGCACGCCTTTGCGCTGCTGCCGGTGAACTGAACCGCGCGGGCCGCGCGCCTTGGAAAATGCAGGATTTGCGGTGCATCCATTTGTATGCCGGCATCCGCAATGCTATAAAGCATTGTAATGTTTGGCTGGCTTCAAATCAGAAACTCTAAGCCGACCGCCACGGTCGCCGCGGAGCCGCGAGGGAAAAAAAGGGCGCTCGCTCCGCGGTCGCCAGCCGCCGGGCGGGACACGCTGGCCTTCGACACCGACACGCTGAAGCCGCACCCCATTCTCGCGCTGCTGCCCGGCGGCTCGCTGGAGCGGCTGATCGACGAGGGGGCCATCGCCGAGTATCCGAAAGGCACGGTCGTTTTCCACGAGGGCGAGGCGTGCGACGCCATTTTTCTCATCGTCAGCGGACGCTGCGAGGCGCGCACCAACGGCCTGAACGGCGCGAGCCGTGTCGAGGAGGTTTTCGGCCCCGGCGACACCCTCGGCGAGCGCGCTTTCCTCAACCGCGAGCCGTACCGGCACACCGCGCTCGTGGCCACGCACGCGGTGCTGCTCCGAATTCCCGGCAGTGAACTGCAGGGGCTTTTTGCCAGCGATCCGCACCTGGCCGGGCGCTTCTCGCAGGTCGTCACGGCCAGGCCGCACGCCGTCCGCCACGGGCGCGTGCGCCGGGTCGTTTCGCTGCTCTCGCTTTCCCCGCGGCTCGACGCCGACGCGGCCATGCACCGCCTCTCCACCGCGCTGCACCGCATTACCCACCAGCGCGTGCTCGTCCTGAATCTCGGCCCAATGGCGGAAGAGCGGCGCGGGCGCGACTGGACGAAATGCCTGTCGTCGCCCGGCCCCGAATTCTGCTACGCGCGCCAGGTGCATCCACACGACGGCGGCTTCGACGAACTGCGCCTGACCGCCGCCGCCGAGCCGCGCGAAGCCGCCGCCATCGCCCCGCTCATCAGCCATTGCGCGCGGCATTACGATTTCGTTTTGCTCCACCTCCACCCGGAGACGCCCGTCCCCACAGCGATCGCTGGCATCATGGAATCCGACCTCGCCTTTGTCCTGCTCCAGGCGAGCA
>JANXWQ010000293.1 GCA_025351065.1 Chthoniobacter sp.
TCGGCGAGGCCAGCAGTTTCGACCAGCACACCGGCTCCAGCACCGACCCCGCGCGGCAGAAAGAGCCGCACGCCCACAGCATCTACGTCGATCCGGCGGGAAAATTCGCTTACGCCTGCGACCTCGGCACCGACAAAATCCACGGCTACCGCTACGATGCCGAGCACGGCACCCTCATGCCCGACGCGGCGGCCACCGGCACCGTCGCGCCCGGCTCCGGCCCGCGGCACTTCGCCTTTCACCCGACGCAGGCCACCGCCTACGTCCTCAGCGAAATGCTCAGCACCATCACCGCCTTTCACCGCGACCCCGAGAGCGGCGCGCTGACCGCCTTCGACAAAGTCTCCACGCTGCCGGAAAAATTCACCGGCAACAGCAGCACCGCCGAAATTTTCGTCCACCCCAGCGGCAAATACCTCTACGCCTCGAACCGCGGCCACGACTCGATCGCCGCCTACGCCATTTCCTCCGACGGCCAGCTCGCCCTCATCAGCCACACCCCCACCGGCGGCAAAGTGCCCCGCAACTTCGCCCTCGACCCCACCGGCCGCTGGCTCCTCGCCGCCGGCCAGGACAGCGGCGATATCACCGTCTTCAAAATCGACCCCGCCACTGGCCAGCTCGCGCCCAACGGCGAGCGCGCGGAAGTCGGCGCACCCGTCTGCCTCATTTTCGCGCCGCGCTAGCCGTGCGCGGAAGCAGCGCGATGGAGTCGCACAGATAAGTGCGTTCCGCGATGGAGGCGCGGCGCGCTCATGGCACCGCCGCCGCGGTCACTGCCACTTCTGCACGCTCTGCTTCAGCACGTCGAAGGCGGTGGCGCGGCCGCCGCGCGCGCCGAGTTCGTCGCGGAAATCCTCGACCTCGGTTTGCAGTTTGGTCACGCGCGGGTAGGCGGTCGCGCCGCGGTTGGCGCAGATTTGCTGGGTGAGCGTCCAGAGCCCCTTGGGCATTTTCCAACTGCTGTGCGGTACGGCGGCTTTCTTGTCGTCGGCGCTGGCGGGCGCGAGCGTGAGGATGTGGTGGAGGAGGTCGCCGAGCGCG
This sequence comes from Chthoniobacter sp., assembly GCA_025351065.1. Lineage (GTDB taxonomy): Bacteria > Verrucomicrobiota > Verrucomicrobiia > Chthoniobacterales > Chthoniobacteraceae > Chthoniobacter. The sequence continues at coordinate 1,045 of JANXWQ010000293.1, forward strand.
GCGATGTCCTTGCGGATGTCGGCTTCGTAGGCGGTGACGTTGCCCTCGCGGATTTTCTGCGCCTTTTCCCAGCCGGTGATGAGCACTTCGCCGAAATCGCCGACGTGGATGCGCTCGGCGGTGAGGTGCCCGTGGACGATGCCCTCGCTGTGGGCAAAGGCCAGCGCGTCGCAGACGCCGTGGAAGGTGGTGAGCAGTTTCTTGAGGTCAAAGGCGACGAGGGCGCTGGATTTCTTGGCGTGCAGGTCGTCGAGAATCTTGGCCAGGCTGGAGCCTTTCATCAGCTTGGCGGTGTAGAAGGCGCGGCCGTTTTCGTCGATGCTCAACTCGTGGAGCGGCTGGATGTTAGGGTGCTCGAGGCGGCCGATCATCTGCGCCTCGGCGATGAGCTGAGCGATGGCCGCGTCGCGTGAGGTGGCGTCGTCGCCGACGACTTTCATGGCGACGGTGCGGTCGAGGTTGGTGTCCTTGGCGCGGTAGAGGGTGATGGCCTGCTCGCGGGAGATTTCGCCGCCGAGTTCGTACTTGTGGCGGGCGAGGAGTTTCTCGGCGGGCGTGAGTTTGAAGGAGGCGAGCTTGCTGATTTCGCCGACCTGCTGCTGCGAGCCGCGCAGCTTGGAGCGGAGGCTGCCAAAGAGTTTGTCGAGCGTGGCGGAGGCTTCCTTGTTCTGGCGGGTGTCGAGCCCGCGCCAGGCTTTTTCCGCGGCGGCCAGCTCCTGGGCAAAGGCGGAGCCTTCGCTGAGCGTCGCCTCGAGCTGCCGCTGGGCGGTGCGGGCTTCGTCGAGCTGGGTAAAGGCTTTGTCGCGTTCCTTGAGGAGATACTGGCGCTCCTGGTCAAAGCTCGCGGTGCCGCCGGCCAGGTCTTCACGCGCCTTTTCGAGGCGGACGACGGCTTTGTCGCGCTCCTCGATGAGGTTGAGTTTTTCGCGCGAGACGACATCGACCTGCGCCTTGTGGCTGTCCTTGAGGCGTTCGAGGCGGGCGGCGAGTTCGTCGCGCTCGCCGGCGATTTTTTTCTGCTGCTCGACGTGCGCGGCCAGCTCGGCCTTGTGGGCGGTCTCAGCTTCGGCGAGCCCGGCGAGGTTGCCCTGGAAGTTTTGCGAGACGGATTCGTAACGCACGAGTGCGCGGTCGCGCTCGTCGATGAGCAGTTCGCGCTGCTTCGCCATGTCGGCGACTTCGCGCATGTGGTTTTCCTTGGCCTTGCGGTGGACGGCGAGAGCCTCGTCCCGCTCGCGCAGCGCGGCGTCGCGCGCGGCCTGGGCGGCGGCGATGCGGGTGGCGATTTCCTCGCGTTCGCGGTCGAGATCCTTGAGCACCGCCCGCTGCTGTTCCTGCGCCTGGGCAAAGAGCGTGTCGTCGTGGGTTTTCTGCCGCGCGAGGGCATCGCGCTCGGCGGTGAGGGTGGCGATGCTTTTGAGTTGCGATTCGTTGACGTGCTGGAACTGCGCGAGCGTCTGGTCGCGCTCCTGGAGCACGGCGAGCCGCTGCTGGTCGAGCGAAGCGATCTGCGCGAGCTGGGTGGCGTTGACGGCGTGGAGCTGCTGGAGCGTTTCCTCGTGCTTTTGAATGATGCCGAGCGAGTCGTTTTCGATTTCGGCGAGCTGCTGTTTCTGCGCCTGGTTGAGGCGGGTGAGTTCGGTGACGGTCGTTTCCTTTTCCTTCACCACGGTGTCGCGCTCTTTGGCCAGCGTTTCGATCTGCGCCTTCTGCACGCCGATGATCGCCGCGGAGCGGGCCAGCTCGGCGTCCTTTTCCTTGAGCAAAGCGACGCGCTGTTCATTGAGGGATTCGAGCTGTTGGACCTGCGCCTGGTTGACCTCGGCGAAGCGCGCGAGCGCGGCGTCGCGCTCCTTCAGCACGGCCTCGCGCTGCTGGGTGTGGGCGGTGAGCTGCTGCTTGTGGCTGTCGGCGGATTTGGCGATGGCGGTGCGGGCGAGGTCGCGCTCGGCGATGACTTCGTCGCGCTGTTTGGTCAGCGCGGCGAGCTGCTGCTGCAGCGCGGCGTCGGCCTGCGTGAACTGCTTCAGCGATTCCTCACGCTCGCGGATGAGCGCGGTTTTTTCCGCGGTGAGCGCGCCGGTTTCCCTCTCACGGGCCTCCTGGTTTTTGGCGAGTTCGGCGGCGAGGCGGTCGCGCTCCTGGGCAAACTGCTGGCGCTGCTGGGTGAGCGTTTCGATCTGCTTTTGCTGCACGTCATTGAGCCGCGCGAGTTCGGCGGCGGCGTGGTCGCGGGCCTTGATCGCGGCGAGGCGCTCGGCCTCGGCGGACTCGACGTGTTTTTTCTGCGCGTCGTGGAGCTGGCGCAGGCCGGCCACGGTCTGCTCGCTTTCTTTGGCCAAAGCGGCGCGCGCCTGCTCGATGCTTTCGATCTGGCGCTTCTGAGCGTCGGCGACCTGCGTGAGCCGGGCGAGGGATTCCTCTTTTTCCTGCACGATGGCGGTGCGCTGCGCGTTGAGCGTTTCGATCTGTTTGCTCTGCGCCGCGTTGACTTCGCTCAGCCGGACCAGCGCCTGCTCTTTCTCGCGGAGCACCGCGGCGCGCTCGCGTTCGAGGGCGTCGATCTGCTTTTTCTGCGTGTCGTTGATTTCGGCGAGGCGCGCGCGCGCCGCTTCGTGCTCCTGCGCGAGCTGCTCGCGATGCTGCACCAGCGAGTCGATCTGCGCCTTCTGCCCGTCGTTGATTTTCGCGAACTGCGCATGCGCCGCGTCGCGTTCCTTACGCAGCGTCTCGGCGGCGCGGGTGAGCGCTTCGATCTGCTTTTTCTGCGAGTCGCTGACGTTGGCGAAAAGCGCCACGGGCTGCGCCTTGTCCTTGAGCAACTGCGCACACTGCGCGGTGAGCGCGGTGAGCTGGGCCTTCTGCGCCTGCGCCACTTCGCCGAAGTGCGTCATCATCTCGCCGCGCTGGCGCAGCAGGTCGTCGCGTTGGGCGGCGAGCGCGGCGAGCTGCTCCTGCTGCGCGGCGGCAGTGGCGGCGTGTTCGGCGGCGGCTCCGTCCTTCGCGCGGGTGTGGCCGAGGCGTTCGGTGGCAAAGGCGGCGATCTGTGCGCCGTGGTCGGCGGCGAGCTGCGCGAGGCTGGCCGCGGCCTTTTCTTTTTCCTCGGTCAAAGCGGCGTGTCGCGTCTGGAGACTGGCAAACTGCTTTTGCTGCGCGCCGTGCTGCTGGCGCAGTTTCGCCAGCGCGTCGTCGCGCTCCTGGAGCGCCGCGTCGTGCGCGGCCTGCGTGGTGGCGGCGTGGGCGGCGCGGTCGGCGGCGAATTTCTCGCGGTCGGCCTTCAGCGCGGCGATTTGCTGCGCGTGCGCGCCGATGGTTTCGCGCAGGCTGGCCGCGGCCTGGTCGCGTTCGGCGAGCGCGGTCTGGTGCGCGGCGCGGGTGGCGTTCAGCTCGGCGAGCGCGGCGGCGCGGCTCTCGGCGAGCGCGGCCAGCGTCTGGTCGCGCTCGGCGGCGAGGGCGGTGCGCTGGTCGGCGAGTTCGGCGAGGTGCGCGGCGTTTTCCTGCGCGAGCTGGGCGAAACGCGCGGCGGCTTCATCGCGCTCGCGCACCAGCGCGGCGCGCTGCCCGGCGAGCGCGGCGGCCTCCTTTTTCTGCGCGGCGGCCAGCTCGGCGATGCGGGCGTGCGCCTGGTCGCGCGCGGCGGCCAAGGCGGCGCGCTGCTCGGTGAGCGAGCTGATCTGGCGCTGGTGGCCCTCGCTGATTTGCGCGAACTCCGTGGCGGCGGCGGCCTTTTCCTGCGCGTGGGTCTGGTCGGCGGCGCGCTCGGCGAGGTCGGCGCGCAGGGCCGCGGCTTCAGCGGTGGTGCGCTGCGCGGCCTCGGTGTTTTCGCGGGCGAGGGTGTCGCGCTGGGCGGTGAGCGCGGCGAGCTGCTGCCGGAGCGTGGCGTTGATCTCGGCGGCGCGGGTGTGCGCAGCGTCGTGCTCGGCGAGCGTGACGGCGTGCTGCTGGCCGGTCGCGGTGAGCTGCTGCTCAAACGCGGCGCGGATTTCGCCGACCTGCCCGACGGCGTGCTCGCGGGCGGCGAGGAGTTTCTGCTGCTCGGCCTCGTGCGCGGCGGTCATCTGGCGGTGACTCTCGGCGAGCGCGGTGAATTTTTTCCGCGCCTGCTCGCGCTCCGCGAGGAGCTGCCGGTGCTGCGCTTCGAGGGCTGCGAGCTGCTGCTTTTGCTCCCCGGCCAGCGCGGTGAATTGCGTGGTGATCTGCGCGTGCTGCTCGGCGGTGGTGGCGCGCAGGTCGTCGAGCGCGGTGGCGTGCTGCTGGCGGGCGGCGTCGGCCTCGGCGGCCATGCTGAGGGTTTCGTCGCGTTCGGCGGTGAGCGCGGCGCACTGCTGGGTCAGCGCGGCGTTTTGGCTTTGCTGGTTGGCGAGCAGCGCGTGGAGGTCGGCGAGCGCGGCGGTTTTTTCGGCGGTGAGTTTTTCATGCTCGGCGGAAACGCTCTGCTGGCGCTGTTTCGCGGCGCGGCGCTAGTCGGCGGCGCGTTTCGCGGCGGCGTCTTTTTCGTGGGTTAGCGCCTCGTGCTGCGCGGTCAGCGCGGCGAGCTGCGCGGTCTGCGCCTGGGCGAGCTGGGCGGCTTCGGCGAGGCTGGCGCGCTGCTGGTCGCGTTCCTGCAGCAGGGCGGCGATTTGCTGGCGGCGGCTCTCATCGAGCGCGGCGAGCTGGCGGCGTGCTTCGTCGCGGTCGCGCAAGGCGAGGTCGCGCTCCTGCGCGAGCGGCACAAGCTGGGTTTCGTGGGCCGCGCGGATTTCGCCGACCTGCGCGGCGATTTCGTCGCGCGCGGCGGTGAGCGTCTGGCACTCCGCGTGGTGCTCGGCGGTGTGCGCCTCGTGGGTGGCGGAAAGTTGCGCGAGGTGGGCGAGGGCGACGTCACGCTCCTGCAAAAGTCCGTCGCGCTGGGCGGCGAGAGCGGCATACTGCTGCTGCTGTTCGGCGCGGAGTCGGGCGGCTTGCGCGGCGGCCTGGTCGCGCTCCTGCTGGAGGGCGGAGAGCTGCTGGCGGCGGATTACATCGAGCGCGGTGAGTTTGCGCAGCGCCTCGTCGCGGTCGCGCAGGGCGAGGTCGCGCTCGGCGGTGAGCGGGGTGAGCTGGCTCTGGTGGGTGTCGCGGATTTCGCCGACGTGGGCGGCTAGCGTCTCGCGCTGGGCGGCGAGGGTGGCGCGTTCGGCGTGATACTCGGCGTGGTGCGCCTCGTGGGCGGCGGTGAGCTGGGCGAGGTGGTCGATGGCGGCGTCGCGTTCTTTCAGCAAACCGTCGCGCTGCGCGGCGAGGCCGGCGTACTGCTGCTGCTGCTCGGCGTGCAATTGCGCGGCCTGGGCGGCGGCCTGGTCGCGCTCTTTCACGAGGGCCTGCTGCCGGGCGATGAGGGCGGCACGCTCTTTTTCATGGCGCGTGGCGAGGGCGTGGAGGCGGGCCTCAAGTTCCGTTTTGGCTCCGGCGAGATCGGCGCGCTGCGCGGTGAGCGCGGCGAGCTGCTGCTTCTGCGCGTCGATGACGCCGTGGAGTTCGGCGCGGTCGGCGGCGTGCGCGGCGGCGAGTTTTTCGTGCTCCTCCTCGGCGCTGGCGAGGCGGGCGGTGAGGGTGTGCTGGGCGGCGGCGGCCTGCTGGGCGAACTGCTCTTTTTCGTGCGCGAGCACGTCGCGCTCGGCGGCAAACGAGGCGAGTTGGTCGCGTTGCGCGGCGAGGACGGGCGCGGCTTTGGCGTCGGCGGCCTGGCGGTCGGCGCGGGCCTGGTCGCGCTCGCGGGCCAGCGTTTCGAGCTGCTGCTGCTGGCTGAGGCCGAGCGCCTGGGCGGAGCGGAGCGCTTCGTCGCGCGCGCGCAGCGCGGTGCTGTGGCTGTCGGCGAGACTGGTGAGGTGCGCGTCGTGCGCGGCGCGGATTTCGTCGAGCTGCGCGACGGTTTGCTGGTGCGCGGCCACGAGGCTCTGGCGCTCGGCGTCGCGCGCCTCGGCGTGCTGGCGGTGGGCGTCGTGGCTTTCGGCAAACTGCGCGACGGCGCGGTCGCGCTCGGCGAGGAGCTGCTCGTGCTGCGCGGCGAGCGCGGCGTGCTGCTGTTTCTGCTCGGCGCTGAGCTTGGCAAACTGCGCGGCGGCACGGTCGCGGTCGTCGGCGAAAGTGGCGCGCTGCTTTTCCTGGGCGAGCGCCAGCGCCTGTCCGTGGGCCAGGGCGTCGTCGCGCTCTTGGGCGAGCTGGGTGCGTTGCTGGGCGAGGGAGGCGAGCTGCACTTTTTGCGCGTCGATGATGCTGTGGAGTTCGGCGGACTCGGCCTGTTTTTCGGCGGCGAGCCGTGCGCGTTCCTGCTGCTCGGCTTGGGCGCGGGCGGCGGCGTTTTTTTGCAAACTGTCGGTCTGCTGGGCGAGCTGGGCGCGCTCGCGGGCGAGGGTGTCGCGCTCGGCGCTGAGCGCGGCGATCTGCTCGCGCTGCGCAGACACGACCGGCGTGATTTTCGCGCCCGCGGCCTCGCGGTCGGCGACGGCCTGGTCGCGCTCGCGGAGCGCGGCTTCGGTGTGCTGCTGCTGCTCGACGTGGCGGGCGTTGAGCGCGTGCAGCGCTTGCTCGCGCTCGCGCAGGGTCGCGGCGTGCTCGTCGCGCACAACGGCGAGCTGCTGCCCGTGGCCGGCGCGGATTTCATCGAGATGGGCGAGCGCCTGGTCGCGCGCGGCGGCGAGACTCTGCTGCTCGGTGTCGCGCACGGCGGCGTGCTGCTGGTGGGTGGCGGTGAGCTGGGCGCATTGCGCGAGCGCGGCGTCGCGGGCGGCGAGCAGTTCGTCGCGCTGGCGGGTGAGGGTCTGGAGCTGCGCCTTGAATTCCTCGGCGGACTGGGCGGCGCGCGCCGCGGTCTCGTCGCGCTCTTTGGTCAAAAGGGCGCGCTGTTCGGTGAGCGTGGCGAGTTCGGTTTTCTGCGCCTCGGCGGCCTGCTGCGCCTGGGTGAGCGCGGCGTCTTTGGCGGTCACGACGGTGGCGTGCTCGCCGGTGAGCTGCTGGGCGTGCGCGGCCTTTTCCTGCGCCAGCGCGGCGTGCTGCTGGGCGAGGGCGGCGGTTTCGCGCTTTTGCGCTTCGAGCGCCTTGGTCAGCGCGGCGATCTGGCGGTCGCGCTCCTGCAAGGCGGCGGTTTGCTTTTGGGTGAAAGCGGCGATTTCGGCTTTCTGCTTTTCCGCGCCGGACTTGAGGCGGGCGAGCGCTTCGTCGCGCTCCTTCAGCGCGGCCTGGCGCTGGGCGGTGAGGGCCTGGAGTTCCTTACGGTGGGCCTCCTCGATCTTGGCGATCTTCGCGGCGGCGGGCTGTTCTTTTTTTAGCTCGGCGAGCTGGGCCTGCGCGGCGTCGCGCGCCTGCACGGCGGACGCATTTTCGGCTCGCAGGGCGGCGAGTTCCTTTTGGTGTGCGTCGCGGAGCGCGGAGATTTCCGCCTGCGTTTTTTCTTTCTGCGCGGCGAGCGCGGCCTGCTCCTTGCCGCTCATCGCGGCGGCGACCTGCTGCTGCTTTTCCCGCTGCTGCCAGCGGGCCTGCAAATCATCGCGCTCCTTGAGCGCCGCCTGTCGCTCGTGCTCCAGCACCTTGATGCGTTGCCCGGATTCCGCGCGGAGCTGCGCGAGCTGTTCGCCCGCCGTCTTCACCTGCGCCTGCAAGCCGTCCATGTGCAGCGCCGCGGCGGCGAGCTGCGCGGTCAGCTCCTCGTTTTTGCGCCGCGCCGAGTCGCGATCCTCCAGCACTTTTTTCAAATGCTCGCTGGCCGCCGGACTGACTTCCTGGTGTTTGCCGTGCCCGTTGCCGTTGCCGTTTTTCACCGGCGATTTCTGACTCTCGATGAGCCGGATTTCCGCGCTGCCGCCGAAGCCCATGCGGATGGCGTTGCCCGAGACCAGCGCCGTGGCGCCTTCGATCAGTTGCTCGCCGAGAAACGTGCCGTTCGTGCTGCCGAGGTCGCGCACCGTGAGCCGGTCGGCGGTGACGCTGAGTTGCGCGTGTTTGCGCGAGATGCCGTCGCTGTCCAGGAGGATGTCGCAGGACAAGTCCCGCCCAATGACATACTCGCCCGGATCAAGGACGTAGCGCCCGAGGGCGCGGTCGCCCTCTTTGACAATGATTTCAGCCTGAGTGGCCATAAGTTTTCTCCCTGCTCTTTTGGTTTGATTGACAGTGCGGTTTAGCCCGCTAAGCAACTCGCAGTCCTAGCGTGTATTCAGGCGGCTCACAAGCCCGTTTCCGGCCCGTGGCGGCGGGGTGTTTTTCGCGGCGAAAAAGCGGGCGCGCTTGTGCCGGCGGCGCGGATGGAGTTTCTTCGCGCCGCGCAAAAATGAAGGCACCCTTTTTCCTCACCGTCCTGCTGGCCCTCGCGGTGAGCCTGCGGGCCGCGCCGGACGATGTCTCCTACCGGCTGCGGCGCATCCAGAAAGGCACGAAAGTCCCGGCCATCGCCGCCGCCGTGGTGGTCGATGGGCAGATCGCGGCCTTTGGCGCCACCGGCCTGCGCAGCTCGGAGGACGATGTGGCGGTCACACCGCAGGATGTCTGGCACGTCGGCTCCTGCACGAAGTCCATGACCGCATCCGTAGCCGCCATGCTGGTGGAAGACGAAGTGCTGCGCTGGGACAGCACGGTCGGCGAAATTTTTCCCGAACTCGGCGAGGCCATGCGCCCCGCGTGGCGCGGCGTGACGCTGGAGCAGCTCCTCGTCCACCGCGGCGGTGCGCCGCACGATCCGCCCGCGGCTTTGTGGAAAATCGCGTGCGAGCGGAAAGGCCCGCCGAACGCCCAACGGCTGGCCTTCATCACCGGCCTGCTCGCCGCCGAGCCGGAGAAGCCGCCGGGTGCGCACTTCATTTATTCCGACTGCGGCTACGCCCTCGCCGGCGCGATGCTGGAGCGGGCCGCGCACAAGCCGTGGGAAGACCTCATGCGCGAGCGGCTGTTCGTGCCGCTGGGGTTGAAAAGCGCGGGCTTTGGCGAGCCCGCCACGCCCAACGAACTCGACCAGCCGTGGGGCCACACCGGCGAGGAGTGGCCCTACAATCCCATCCCCGCCGGCGTCCCCGAGGCCGACAACCCGCCCGCCATCGGCCCCGCCGCCACCGTCCACATGAACATCTCCGACTTCGCCCACTACGCCGCCTGGCATGTGGCCGGCGCGCGCGGCGAGGCCCGGCTGCTGACGGCGGAGAGTTTCAAAAAACTGCACACCCCGCACGACGGCCAGCAGTACGCGATGGGCTGGGTCGTCACCAAGCGCCGCTGGGCCGGCGGCACCGCGCTCAATCACAGCGGCGACAACACCATGTTTTACGCCGTGATGTGGCTCGGCCCGACGGCGAACACCTGCTTCGTCGCCGCCTGCAACGCCGACGGCCCCGAGGCCAGTGAGGCGTGCGACGAGGCGATCACGATGCTCATCAACGACTACTAAACGGCAGCGCGATGTCCGCCGACTGGCCGTTTTATTTGCTGCTCGCCGGGGTCGGCTGCGCCGCGGGCTTCGTGGATGCGGTGGCGGGCGGCGGCGGTCTGCTCACCGTGCCCGCGCTGCTCTGGGCGGGGCTCACGCCTGCCGAAGCGCTGGCGACAAACAAGCTGCAAAGCTCCTGCGGCACGGCGCTCGCGGTCGTGAGCTACGCGCGCGCCGGGCTGCTGCGCGAGCGCGGGGTGCGGGCGGAAAGTGCGGTCACTTTCACCGCGGCGCTGGCCGGCGCGTGGGCGGTGACGCGCGCCGATCCGGCAGGGCTGCGACTGGCGATTCCGTGGCTGCTGCTCGCCATCGTGGCGCTGCTCTGGCTCCGGCCCGCGCTCGGTGCGGAGCGGCGCGCGGCACGCCTGCGGCCCGCGGTTTTCGCCGCGCTGTGCGGCACTGTGCTCGGTTTTTACGACGGCTTTTTCGGGCCGGGCGCGGGCACGTTTTGGACCATGGCTTTCATCCTCCTGCTCGGCCTCGACCTGCGCGCCGCCACGGCCCACACCAAGGCCGTGAACCTCGCCAGCAATCTCGCCGCGCTGGCCGTTTTCCTCGCCGCGGGCCATGTGCGTTTCGACATCGGCGCGGCGATGGCCGCGGGCCAGCTCGCCGGCGCGCGGCTCGGCGCGCGGCTGGTCATCGCGCGCGGCACCCGCTTCATCCGCCCGGTCTTCCTCACCGTGGCGCTCGCCCTCGCCGCGCGGCTGCTCTGGGCGAGCGTGCGTGGGTGAAGTGCGCTTGGCGACGCCGGGCAAAAACCATCGCATTGCTTTGACGGCGATGCTTTCCTCTGCGCCATGAAGACTGCCCTCCTGCTGCTCGCGCTCTGCGCCGGGGTGCTCGCCCCGCTCGCTCCTGCGGCCAGTGGCGGGGCGGAGCCGGTGGGGTTTTGGCGGTTTGAAAAGGATGTGAAATCCGAGGTGCAGAACGCGGGCGTCGGGGCGGCGCAGCGGCGGGCGGGTGCGGAGTTTTTCTACAGCGACGAGGTGCCGGGCCACTACATCTACGACCCGCTGCGGCGGCTCTCGTATCCCGACAATGCGAGCCTGAATTTCCAGCCGAAGGAAGGCGCGAGCGAAGCGCTGGAAATCGCGCTCGATGCGGCGAAGGCCGGGCTGGCGGGCGAGAGCGCGACGCTGGAGCTTTTCTTCAAACCGGACGGCGAGTGGGCAGGGCCGCTGGCGATGAAGGCGCGGGCGGACGACACGGCGGCGGAGTGGGGGCTGGAGGCCACGTATTTCGCGCAGCACCGCCAGACTTATCTGCACGCGTTTTTCACCGCGCCAGGCGGGAAGACGGAGCACTTTCGCGGCGGGCACTACGGGACGAGCGCGCAGGTTTTCAAAGACAACCTCGGCTGGCGGCACCTGGCTTTCGTCCACGACGCGGCGGCGAAGACGCTGAGCTGCTACATCGACTACTATCAGGCGAAGACCATCGCCGCGCCGGGCGAGATGCGGTGGGACGCCGCGCCGTTTTTCATCGGCGGCGGGGTGCAGGGCGCGGCGTTCGCCGGGAAGATCGACGAGGTGAGGCTGACGCGCGGCGCGCTGCGGCCCGCGCAGTTTTTGCGCGCGCGGGCGGAGCCGATCAAGGACGTGAGTTTCGAGAGCGTGGCGACGGTGCTGCCGCGGGCCAGCGGCTACATCGACGCGAAGGAATCGTTCGGCGCAGTCGGCGACGGCAAGACCGACGACACCGCCGCGCTGAACACCGCCTTTGCCACGCTCGCGAACCGCGTGCCGCTCGCCTACCACACGCTCTACCTGCCGCCCGGCACCTACCTCGTGAGCGACACGCTGTGGAGCGGGCGCTTCTTCACCGTCATCGGCGCGGGCGTGGACAAAACCTCGATCAAGCTGCGGGACAAAGCCGACGGTTTTCAAAACCCCGCCGACCCGCGGCCCGTCTGGCGCGCAAGCAGCACGAAGGGCCCGCCGGGGTCGAACGGCGCGGTCAACGGCAGCTCGATTTCGCTCTACATCAGCGGCCTCACCATCGACACCGGCCAGGGCAACCCCGGTGCGAAAGGACTCGAGTACCACTCGAACAACATCGGGCGGCTGGAAGACGTGGCGATTCGCAGCGGCGACGGCGCGGGCGTGGTCGGGCTCGACCTCACTCACAAAACCAACGGCCCCGCGTTCATCACGCGGGTGCGGGTGAGCGGCTTCGACTACGGCATCACCTCGGGGTGGCAGGAGTACTCGATGACGCTGGAGCACATCACGCTCGACGGGCAGCGCAAGGCGGGGCTCGCGAACCGCGAAAACATCCTCGCCATCCGCGACCTGAGCAGCGCGAACAAAGTCCCCGCGCTGGTGAGTGAGGGCGAGAACTCGATGATTACGCTGCTTGATTCCACGCTCACCGGCGGCGCGGGCGACGCCGTGGCGATGCGCGTGGACGGCGCGCTCTACGCGCTGCGCGTGAAGACGGAGGGCTACAAGGCGGCGGTGGCGAAGAGCGTGCCCACCGGTGCAAAAGGGCAAAGCGCAGGCGTGGAATTCATCGCCGGGCCGGTGCTCGACGAATACATCGCCGGCCCAGTCACCGTCGGCCACGGCCAGCCGAAGGGCGCGCTCAAGCTGCCAATCGAAGACCCGCCCGAAGTGCCGTGGGGCGACCTCGCGAAGGACTGGGTCAACGTGCAGAACTTCGAGGCGCAAAAAACGGGCGACGACTGGGCTCCCGCCATCCAGGCAGCCATCGACTCGGGTGCGAAGACGGTCTATTTCCCGCGCGGCGAATATCCCGTGCAGAGCAGCATCCACCTCCGCGGAAAAACCGAGCGGCTCTACGGCATGCACTGCGGCATCGGGCGCGCGAAGGGCTTCGCCGCCGACGAGCCCGCGCTCATTTTCGACGAGCCCGACGCTGCGCGCACCGTGGTCATCGAGCGCCTCGCCATCGCCGGCCTGCGGCACGCCTCGCCTGCGACTTTGGTTTTGAAAAGCGCCGGCCCCGGCCGCTACACCAACACGCCCGGCTGCGGGAAACTTTTCATCGAAGACCTCGGCGACGCCGACTTTCATTTCGACCACCCGCAAAAAGTTTGGGCGCGGCAATGGAACCCCGAACTCCACGGCGCGGGCCCGTGCATCACCAGCCACGGCGCAACGATTTGGTGCCTCGGTTTCAAGACCGAGTACGACAGCAGCAAGCTCTGGGCGGAAGCCGGCGCGCAGACGGAAATCCTCGGCGCGTTCATCTACCCCATCGGCCAAATCCCCGCCGACCGCCCCATTTTCAAAAACACCGACTCGAAGATGAGCGTGATCTACGGCACCAGCGTCTATGGGGCCGACCACGCGCTCCACATCCTCGACACCGCCGGCAGCGACGTGAAAGAGATCGGCAAAGGCGCGCTGAAATGGGCCGGCAGCCGCGCGCGCATGGATCTCTTCACGAGCGACGCGACGGGAAAGTGAAGACGGTGCTTTCCGGTTGGCAAAAGTGCGGCGCTGCGTAGCCTCCGCGCTCCTTATGAAAACTTTCCAAATTGCAGTGCTGGCGGGCGATGGCATCGGGCCCGAAGTGATGGCCGAAGCGCGCCGCGTGCTGGCGGCGGTGGAGGCGAAATTCGCGCTCCGTTTTGCACTCAACGAGGCGAACGTGGGCGGCATCGCGATCGATGTGGATGGCGAGGCGCTGCCGGCGGAAACGCTGCGGGTGTGCGGCGAAGCGGACGCGATTTTATTCGGCTCGGTGGGCGGGCCAAAGTGGGAGTCGCTGCCGCCGAATCTCCAGCCAGAGCGGGCCGCGCTGCTGCCGCTGCGAAAACATTTCGGGCTGTTTGCGAATCTGCGCCCGGCGGTCTGCCACGCGGCGCTGACCCATGCCTCGCCGGTGAAGGAGGAGATCATCGCGGGTGGCTTCGATGTGCTGTGCGTGCGCGAGCTGACGGGCGGGCTGTATTTCGGCCAGCCGAAAGGCATCACCGAGCGCGACGGCGAGCCGGTGGCGGTGGACACGATGGTTTACAAAAAGAGCGAGATCGAGCGCATCGCGCACGTCGCTTTCCAGGCGGCGATGGGGCGGGGCAAGCGGGTGACGAGCATCGACAAAGCGAACGTGCTGGAGAACGGCGTGCTGTGGCGGCGGACGGTCACGGAAATCGCGGCGCAGTATCCCGCGGTGACGCTAAATCATCTCTACGTGGACAACGCCGCGATGCAGCTCATCAAGAATCCGCGCGGCTTCGACGTGGTGCTGGCGGAGAATCTTTTCGGCGACATCCTGAGCGACGAGATGGCGATGATCACGGGCTCGCTCGGGATGCTGCCGAGCGCGTCGCTCGGCGTGAAGGAGACGGCGACCGGGCGCTTCGGGCTGTTCGAGCCGAGCGGCGGCACGGCGCCGGACATCGCGGGGAAGGGGATCGCGAACCCGATCGCGCAGATTCTCTCGGCGGCGATGATGCTGCGCTATTCGCTCGGCGAGCCAGCGGCGGCAGACGCGATTGAAAAGGCGGTGCGCAAGGTGATCGCGGACGGTCTGCGCACCGGCGACATTTTCAGCGCAGGCACCCGCCGCGTGGGCACACGCGAGATGGGCGAGGCGATTGCGGCGGCGATTTAAGCGCTGGCTTAAGAAGTAACTTCGTGCGGTTGCGCTACGCGAGGAGCGCCTTCACGACTTTCCCATGCACGTCGGTGAGGCGGAAGTCGCGGCGCTGGTGCTCGATTTGAAACAGCGCGGGTTGCTCGACGAGACGCTGGTGGTGTGGGGCGGCGAATTTGGCCGCACCCCGTACGTGCAGGGCGACATCGCCAATGCTGGCTACGGCCGCGACCATCACCCCCGCTGCTTTTCCATGTGGATGGCCGGCGGCGGCATCAAGCCCGGCCTGACCCACGGCGAGACCGATGATTACTGCTACAACATCGTCCGCGACCCCGTGCATGTGCATGACCTCAACGCCACGATCCTCCGCTGCCTCGGCATCGACCACGAGCGGCTGACCTACAAATTCCAAGGGCGCGATTTCCGGCTCACGGACGTGCATGGGAAAGTGGTGACGGGCATCCTCGCCTGAGCGGCGTAAATCCAACCCGGCCGTCATGCTGAACGGAGTTTCGGGAGGCTTTGCGACCGGAACGCAGTGAAGCATCGCTGACTGAAACGGGCGGAGGCGGCGGGGTTCGCGTTAGACAGCCCATTTAACGAAATCGACGATTCCCCGCGCGCGGGCTTGCGGCGAACCCGGCGGGCTTCTACACAAAGCGCCCATGAACTCCTCCCGCAATAAGCTCTTCCTCATGATGGTGCTCGAGATCGCCATCTGGGGCGCGTGGCTGCCGCTCATTTTCGGCTACCTGCCGAGCCTCGGCTTTTCGCCGACCGATCCGCCAAAGGCCATCGCGCCGTTCGTCCCCGGCTTCCTGTCATGGCTCTTCTCCGAGCAGGGCATGATCCTCAACGCATTCCCCATCGCCGCCGTCGTCGGGATGATTTTCAGCAACCAGTTCGCCGACCGGAATTTCGCTGCGGAAAAATTCCTCGCCTTCAGCCATCTCATCGGCGGCCTGGCCATCCTCGGCTGTGGCTTCGTCCACACGTTCTGGCCGTTCTTCACGCTGATGCTGATCCACTGCCTGCTTTACGTCCCCACGATGTCGATCACGAACTCGATCGCCTTCGCGAACATGAAGGATCCGCAAAAAGAATTCGGCATCATCCGCATGGGCGGCACCTTCGGGTGGATTCTCGCGGCGTGGCCGTTCACGTTCATCCTCGTCGATTGGGCGAAAGTGGACGCGGCACATGCGCAGGGTCTCGTGGCGTGGTTCGGTGCGGTTTTCGCCAACCCGCTCTCCGGCGACGCGCTCAAAGCGGCGACCAAATGGACCTTCGTCGTCGCGGGCATCATCTCGCTCACGCTCGCCGCTTTCAGCCTCGTGCTGCCGCACACGCCGCCGAAAAAGAAGGAAGAAGGCGCGGG
>JANXWQ010000314.1 GCA_025351065.1 Chthoniobacter sp.
CAGCAGATGGTTTTGCACCATGTCGCGCAGTGCGCCCGCGCTTTCATAGTAAGGACCGCGTGCCTCGACGCCGAGCGGTTCGGCGGCGGTGATTTGGACGTGGTCGATGTAGCGGTGATTCCACAGCGGCTCGAAAATGCCGTTGGCGAAACGCAGCACCATGATGTTTTGCGCGGTCTCTTTGCCGAGGAAGTGGTCGATGCGGAAGGTGTCTTTTTCGCGAAAGGTTTTGCTGACCACGCTGTTCAGTTCTTGCGCGGTGGCGAGGTCGGTGCCGAACGGCTTTTCCACGATGACGCGCGTCCAGCTTCCGTCGGCAGTCTTATTCAGCCCGGCGGCGGCGAGTTGCTGGAGGATGCCCTCGAACTCGCTCGGCGCGACGCTGAGGTAAAACAGCCGGTTGCCGCGGGTGCCGCGCTCGGTGTCGAGCTGGGCGAGGCGCTCGGCCAGGCGCTGGTAGCCATCGGCGTCGCCGAATTCGCTGCGATGGTAAAAGACGCGGTCGGCGAAGCTCGCCCACACCTCGTCGTTCACGCCGCTGCGGGAAAACTTGCCCGCCGCTTCACGAAGCTCGGTGCGGAAGGTCTCGTCCGTTTTTTCCCGGCGGGCGAAGCCGACGACGGTGAGCGCGGCGGGCAGGTCGCCGTCGGCGGCGATGTTGTAAAGCGCGGGGATGAGCTTGCGGTAGGTCAGGTCGCCCGAGGCGCCGAAGATGACGACGCTGCATGGCTGGGGCATGGGCCGGCTGGCGAGCCCTTCGCGCAGCGGGTTGGCGGTGGGTGTGGTGGTGGCGTTCAAAGCGGGTGTTTTTTACCGTCGAGCGGGAGCGCGGCGAAGTGAAAAAATTTCATCGCCACGATGAGCGGATGGGTGCCGCCCGCTGGCGCGCCGGTTTCGCGAAACAAGGCCGCCCTACTTCGGCGCGGGCGGCACGGGCAGGATGGTGGGCGGGGCGACGAGCGTGGTTTGCTCGGGCGGGGCGAGCGGGGCGGGGCGGGCGCCCGGCGGCGCGATTACAGACTTGGATTCCTCCGCTTTTGGGTCGGGGCGTTTCATCCAGCCGATCTCGTAGAAGGAATCGGCGAACAGCGCGCATTTTTCCGGGCCGAAAGTCCAGTCGGCGCGGCCAAGCCATTTCTGCGCCTCGTCGGTGTGTTCGTGGGCGAACTCCCAGGCGGCATTCGCGTAGTAGTAGGCGGGCGTGTCGCCGGGGAAGGGGATCTGATCGATCGATCGGCGGGCGTCGTCGTAGTTTTTCTCGAGGAGCAGGGTGAGAAAGATGCGGAAGCGCGCCAGTTCGTCCTTCGGATTTTCGCGGATGAATTTCTCGAACATTTTCCGCGACTCGGCGTACCTGCCCTGCACGAGCGGGATTTCGGCGAGGTTGAAGCGCGCGGCGTAAAATTTCGGGTCGAGCTTCAGCGCCTCCTCGCAGAGCCGCGCGCCTTCCTCGTAGTTTTTCTCCTCGATGAAAATCGCGCCGCGCGTGTTCAGCGTCATGGGCGTGGGCGGGAGGATTTGATCCGCCTTTTCGAGCGCCGCACGGGTGCGGTCCCAGTCGCGCGTGCGGAAGGCGCGGAAGACTTCGTTCACCGCCTGGATGTACTGCGGCGGATAGGTCTTGGCGGTTTTCGGCTGCACCGGGCCCGGCGTGGAGGGGACGAAGCGCAGGCCGGGTTTGTCGGGCGTGAAGGACTTCAGCGAATCCTCGGCGGCGGACAGGGGCAGCGCGCCGACGGCAGCGAGCACGGTGAGGGCGAGGCGGAGTGGGGTCATGGTTAGGTGGAAAAGCGCGGGCGTCACCTATCGCGCAGGCCGGGCGAAAACCCAACCGGAAATCCGCGGCGTCACGCGGTAGCGCGGCAGCAGCCGGCGGGCTGCACGCCGCGGCAGCCGGCCACGGCGAGCCACGCGCCGAGCACGGGCGCGAGGAGATAAATCCACAGCGCGCCGGGATTTCCCGAGACGAGCGCCGGGGCGAGGGAGCGCGCGGGGTTCATGGACGCGCCGCAAATCGGCCCGGCAAACATCGCCTCCAGCATGATAACCGCGCCGCCGAGCGTGTAGATCATCGTCATGACGATGAGCCCGAAGGTCATGGCCACGCCGATGTGGGTGATGGCGTGGGTCGTGTCGTTGATGACGATCGCGCCCGTACCCGCGAAGACGAGCGCCGCCGTGCCGAGGAATTCCGCGAAGCACGCGCGTTTCATTGGGCCGCCTCCGTCGTGCATTTTTCCGCGCACCAAGCCTCGACTTTCGCCCGGATCACGTCGCGGATTTTCCGCACCTCGGCCAGCTTCTCCTCGCGCGTGCCGGCGAGCGTTGAGGGATCGGGAAAGCCCCAGTGCAGCCGCAGGCCGCTGCCGGGAAAGACTGGGCAGCGCTCCGCGCTCGTCTCGTCGCAGACGGTGATGAGGTAGCCGAAAGTATCGCCGCGTTTGAAAACGTCCCACACGCCCTGCGGCACCTGGCGCGAGATGTCGATGCCCTCCTCCGCCATCGCCTCGACCACGAGCGGGTTCAGCGTGCCCGGCTCGATGCCCGCGCTGCTCGCGTGGAAAAATTCCGGGCAGATGAGGTTCAGCCACGCCTCGGCCATTTGCGAGCGCGCGCTGTTGTGGATGCAGACGAAGAGCACTTTGGTTTTCATTGGAAAAGGTGCGCGCACTTTGCCCGCCCTGCGCGCCCGCCGCAAGCGCGCCCGGCTGTCACCGAAACGTCACACGCGACGGGCTGAGAAAACCGCAGAGGCGCAGAGGATAATGAGAGGAACGCAGAGGGATTTTTTGCTTTGCCCGTCCCTCCTCAGCCCACTCATTTGCGGTAAAAATCCGCCTTTCCCACCAGCCACCGCCCGCGCAGCATCCGCCGCATGGACACCGCCGCCCGCACCTTTCTTTTCGACCTCCTCAACACGCCAAGCCCCACCGGTTTCGAGCTGCCGGGCCAGCGCAAGTGGGCGGCCTACGCGCGCCACTTTGCCGACCGCGTGGACAATGACGCCTACGGCACCGCGTGGGCCACGCTCGACGGCACGGCGAAAAAACCGCGCCGCGTCATGCTCGAAGCGCACGCCGACGAAATCGGTTTCATCATCAAGCACATCACCAAGGAAGGCTGGCTGCGCATCGACCGCATCGGTGGCAGCGACATCGCCACAGCGCGCGGGCGGCGCATCGACCTGCTCGGCGATAAGGGCACCGTCGCGGGCATCATCGGCAACACCGCGATCCATTTGCGCAAGGATTCTCTCGGGGATGAAAAAGCGCCGAAAATCCACGAACTGTACGTCGATGTCGGCGCGGGCTCCGCGAAGGAAGTCGCCGCGCTCGGCCTGCGCGTTGGGCATCCCGCCGTCTATCACGATGCCGCGGAGCCGTTTGGCAAAAACCGCATCGTCGGCCGTGCGCTGGATAACCGGCTGGGCGGTTTCATCATCGCCGATGTCATGGCCCGGCTCAGCCGCGCGAAAAAGAAACCGCGCGCCACGGTCATCGCGGTCAACGCGGTCATGGAGGAAATCGGCGGTCACGGCGCGAAGATGGCCGCGCACCGCCTGCGGCCCGACGTGTGCATCGTCCTCGATGTCACGCACGCCACCGAAACGCCCGGCATCGACGCGGCGCAGCACGGCGAGGTGAAACTTGGCGGCGGCCCCTCGGTCACACACGGCACCTGCAACCATCCCGCCGTCATCGCCCGTGTCCTCCGCTGCGCGAGAAAGGCGAAAATCCCCATCCAGCACGAGAGCAGTTCGCGCTACAGCGGCACCGACACAGATGTGATTTTCGACTCGCGCGATGGCATCCCCAGCGCCCTAGTCTCGCTCCCGCTGCGCTACATGCACAGCGTCGTGGAAATGGCCGACCTCGCCGATGTGGAGCAAGTCATCGCCCTGCTCACCGCCTTCGTCCTCTCGCTCGGCGACGACGATGATTTCGGCGTGAAGCTCTGAGACCGAAAGCCCGCGAACCAGCTAGGCCACAGGCGGCGCAAGGATTTTGGCGAAGCGGAATTTGTCGGCGTAGCGCCCGCCATTGTGGCGGCGGCAGCAGGCGAGGCAGGCGGACTTGCCGCGCAGCGGGCGCACGCGGCGCAGTTCGACGGCGCAGTGCGGGCAGCGGTAGAAATGGCGGGCGCTGATTTGCCGGCGCGGGAGCGGGAGGTCGTGGCAGCGCTTCTCGTCGGTCAGCCCGAGGTCGCGGCAGGCCTGCTGCCACTCGCGACCGTGGGGCGAAATGCGGCGGCGTCCGGCGCGGTGGTGCGCGAGCAGGTGGGCGAGTTCGTGTCGCAGGGTGCGGTCGATTTCGGCGTCGCCGAAATCGCGGAGGCGGGGGTTGAGGTTGATGAGGTTTTTTCCCGCATAGGCGGTGCCGGCGGTGCTGCGCATGCGGGTGTTCCAGCGCACGCGGACGCGCGCGGCGAGGTCGGCGCAGCCGAGCGCAAGAAGAAGGGCGCGGGCGGTTTCTTCGAGATCGGCGGCGGCGTTTTTCGCGGAGGCGATGACTGGCGCAGGGCTCTGGGGCTGGATCGCGGAGCGAAGGCGGGTGGTGAGCTGGCGGAAAAAATCGAGCTGCATGCGGCAGGTCACGCGCGAGAGCGTGGGTGGCTGTAGGGGAAGCTGGCAGCTTCCCCTACAGATGCGCCGCTGGGCGGCGCAAGGCGGGCGAAGATTTCGGGGAGACGGGCGAGGGCGGTTTCGATTTCGGCGGCGGTGGTTTCGTTGCCGAGGGAAAAGCGGACGGTGGCCCGGGCGAGTTCGGGCGCGACGCCCATCGCGAGGAGGACGTGCGAGGCCATGATCGAGCCGACCATGCAGGCCGAGCCGCTGGACGCGCAGAGGCCGGCGAGGTCGAGGTTGATGAGGAGGCTTTCGCCGTCGAGGCCGGGGAAGCTGACGTTGAGGGTGTTGGCAAGACAGTTTTTCACGTCGCCGTTTCGCACCGCAGCCGGGAATGCTGTGTGGAGGCCGGTCCAGAGCCGGTCGCGGAGTGCGGTCTGGCGCGGGCGTTCGGCGTCCATGGTGGCGAGGGCGAGTTCGGCGGCGCGGGCGAGGCCGACGATGGCGGCGGTGTTTTCGGTGCCGGGGCGGCGTTCGTTTTCGTGGGAGCCGCCATGCTGGAGGCGCTCGAGGTCGAGCCCGGCGCGGAGGCAGAGCAGACCCGCGCCTTTGGGGCCGTGGAATTTGTGGGCGGTGAGCGCGAGGGCGTCGAAGTCGCGCGCGGCGAGCGGCTCTTTGCCGAAGGATTGGATGGCGTCGCTGTGGAAAAGGACGCCGCGCG
>JANXWQ010000358.1 GCA_025351065.1 Chthoniobacter sp.
TCGGCCGCCGGCTCGGGCACATCGAGCGTCCGCTGAAACGCCTCGCTCAGAGCCAGCTCGCGAATGAACGCGCGCGTGTCGAATTTCATCGCCGCGATCTGCTCTGCGAGCAGATCGAGCAGCACTGGGTTCGACGGCGGATTCGCCGAGTGCTGCAAATCGAGCGGCTCGACCAGCCCGCGGCCAAAGACCAGCGCCCACAGGCGGTTCGCGATGTTGCGCCGAAACGCCGGATGATGTCCGTCGCCCAGCGCCGCCGCGAGCAGCGCGCGGCGGCTCTCCTTCGGAATGGGCCGCACGTTTGCGTCCTTCGGATTGGGCGGCACGAACCATTCGCCAGGCGGCGGCTCAGCCAGCTCGGCCTCGCCGGGAAGTCGCGGCCTCGTCGTGCCGCCGACCTTCGTGAAAACCGACATGTAAGCCGTCTCGCCCGCCGCCTGTTCGCCCACAAAGCCCGGTTTGTTCGTGTCGGGTCGGAACAAATAGGTGCGGCTGAAAAACGCCTGCAAGCCCGCGTAATCGCGCTGCAAATAATCGTCGATGCGCGGATGGTTGTGGCACTGCGCGCAGCCGATGTCGCGACCGAGAAAGAGCCGCGACGCGTCCTTTGCCAGAGCGTTCGGATCGGCCTCGCGCTCCAGCAGCCACCGCGCGAGATGCCGCGTCTTTTCATCCGCGTCATCCGGCGTGAGAAGCTCGCGCACCAGCGCGTCCCACGGCTTGTTCGCGCGGACGGATTCCTCCAGCCACTCGCGCCACGGCAGCGCCTTCGTGTGCGTCTCGCCGCGCCGCTCCATCAGCATCACGTCGAAGCGCACCGCCATCCATTTCGCGTACTGCGGATCGGCAAGCAGCGCATCCACGAGTTTCGCGCGCTTGTCCGCCGCAGTGTCGGCGAGAAAAGCGCGGGCCTGCGCCGCCGTCGGAATCACGCCATGCAGCGCGAGATAAGCGCGGCGCAAAAACTCCGCGTCGCCCGCAATCGCCGCCTGCCCCTCCGGATGCGCCTGCGCGATGAGCGCGTCGATTTTTCCATGCAGCGAATCGTCCGCCCGCAGCGGCATGGCGAGCAAACACGCGAGAGCGAGCGCCGCAGCAAAACGCGGCACGCGTTTGCAGCGGAGAGCGGCGGCTGGCATCGGCATGGCGATGATCACGGGGTTGGAGCCCGGGGGCGGCATTGTCATCATTGATGAAAAGCCGGGCGCGCGCCGGATGATTAGTGGAAATGTTCGGCCCGAGCGGAGCATCGGAGCCTGCGGTGCGGCGGTGCCGGGAGTGCGCGACTAAGAATATCCGTTTGCGGCGATGATGAATGACCTATGAACGGCCTGCCGCCCAGGCTCCATTGTTACCCTCCTCCATTCCCATGAAACGCATCCTCCTCGCCCTATCGCTTACCGCTGTCGTCTCGCTTCTCGCGGCTCCGCCGGAAAAACTTGAACTGAAAAAGGGCGAGCACATCGCCATCGTCGGCAACCAGCTCGCCGACCGCATGCAGCACTCCGCGTGGCTGGAGACGCTGATCCACGCAAAGTTCCCGGCGCAGCAACTCGTCTTTCGCAACCTCTCCGCCGCAGGCGATGAGGTCGCGACGTGGCATCGCTCGGAGAACTTCGGCACGTGCGAGGAGTGGCTGACGTGGGAGCAGGCCGACACGGTTTTCGCGTTCTACGGTTTCAACGAATCGTTCAAGGGCTACGACGGAATCGAGCAGTTCAAAAAGGACGTGGACAAATTTTTGAAGGACACCGCGAAGCAGAACTTTAGCGGCAAAGGCAGCGCGCGCGTCGTGCTCTTTTCGCCCATCGCGAATGAAAAAATGGCGAGCCCCGATTTCGCCGACCCAACGGCGACGAACACGAATTTGCAAAACTACACCGCCGCAATGGCCGAAGTGGCGAAGGCGAACGACGTTCAGTTTGTCGATCTCTTCACGCCGTCGCAACAGCTCTACAAGGACGCGGCGGCCAAGGGCCAGGCGCTGACCATCGACGGCATGCACCTCAGCGACGCGGGCGACAAGGCGCTCGCACCGCTCGCCTTCAAGGCGCTCTTCGGCGAGGCCGCGCCGGCGGGCGATGTGGAGAAGCTGCGCGCCGCGGTGCTCGACAAGAATTGGCAGTGGCATCAGCGCTACCGGACCATCGACGGCTACAACGTCTATGGCGGCCGCTCGCGCGAAAAGTATGCGCCGAAGGACAAAGACGGAAAGACGAGCGACCCCATTTTCAACAACGCCGTGATGCAGCGCGAAATGCAGCAGCGCGAAGTGATGACCCAAAACCGCGACGCCCGCGTGTGGGCGGTGGCGGCGGGCGGCGATTTGAAAACCGACGACAGCAACGTGCCGCCGCCCGTGCCCGTCGGCACGAACAAGCCCGGCGATCTGCCCGACCTTTCATGGACGTATCCCGACGGCGAGGCGGCCATCGCGAAGATCAAGGTGAACGCCAACTGCACCGTGAATCTTTTCGCCGACGAGAAAAAATTCCCCGAACTCGCGAACCCCGTGCAGATGGCGTGGGACACGAAAGGCCGCCTGTGGGTCGCCGCGTGGAAGAACTACCCGGAGCGCGAGCCGCTGAGCAAAGACGGCGACAAACTGCTCATTTTCGAGGACACCGATGGCGACGGCAAAGCGGACAAATGCACGACCTTCCTCGACGACCTCAACGGCCCGACCGGCTTCTCGTTTTACAAGGACGGCGTGCTCGTGATGCAGGCACCGGATTTGTGGTTCGTGCCCATCGGCAAGGACGGCAAGGCGGGCAAAAAGGAGCGTGTGCTGATGGGCATGGACAGCGCCGACTCGCACCACACCACGAATGCGCTCAACCCCGATCCCGCCGGCGCGATTTATCCGAGCGACGGCGTGTTTCACCGCACGCAGGTCGAGACGTCCGCGGGGCCGATCCGGCACAGCGACGCCATCGCGTGGCGCTTCGAGCCGCGCACGATGAAGATGGAAAAATACGCGCCCTACGGCCTCGTGAATCCGCACGGCAAAGTGTGGGACGCCTGGGGCGATGACATCCTCACGAACGCGACGCAGAACGGAAATTACTTCGGCCCGGCGATCAGCGGCCATCTCGACAATGGCGACCATCCGACGATCAAGGATTTCTGGAACCGTCCGTCGCGTCCGTGCCCCGGCACCTGGGGCCTGACGAGCCGGCATTTTCCCGACGACTGGCAGGGAAATTTCCTCAACGCCAACGTCATCGGCGACCAGTGCATCTACCGCGTGAAAGTCGAGCAGGACGGCTCGGGGCTGAAAGGCACGACCATCGAAAAGCTCGTGTCCGCCGACCCCGCGGAACTGCCGACCTTCCGCCCGATCTGCGTCGATGTCGGGCCGGATGGCGCGATCTATTTCTGCGATTGGAGCCAGACGATCATCGGGCACTTGCAGCACCACCTGCGCGACCCGAACCGCGATCATCAGCACGGTCGCATCTACCGCATCACCTACAACGGCCGCCCGCTGCTCAAACCCGTGAAGATCGACGGCCAGCCCATCCCGGCGCTGCTCGATGTTTTGAAGGAACCCGAGAACGACACGCGCACGCTCGCGAAAATCGAACTGGGCAAACATGACAGCGCTGAGGTCGTCGCTGCCGCGAAAAAGTGGGCCGCGGCGCTCGATAAAAATGATCCGAACTACGAGCACCACCGGCTCGAAGCGCTGTGGGTCTGCCAGTGGCACAACACCGTCGATCTCGATCTGCTCAGGCAGGTGCTCGCCTCGCCCGCGCCGCGCGCCCGCGCCGCGGCGGTGAAAGTGCTCGGCTACCAGCGCGACCGCGTCTCGGAGGCGCTCGCGCTTTTGAAAAGCGCCGCCGCCGATCCCGACCCGCGCGTGCGCCTGCACGCCGTGCGCGCGGCGAGTTTTTTCCGCCAGTGGGAAGCCGCCGATGTGGCGCTCACCGCGCTCAAGCAGCCGACGGATTACTACCTCGACTACACGCTCAAGGAGACCATGCGCCAGCTCGAGCCGTGGTGGAAAAACGCCATCGCGGAAGGCAAGGCGCTGGCCGCCGACAATCCCGCCGGCATCGACTATGTGCTCGGCAGCGTGAACACCGCCGACCTTGCAAAAATGCCGAAATCGCCCGGCGTCCTGACCGCGATGCTCACCCGGCCCGATGTCGCGCAGCCGCAGCGACTCGACGCGCTCGGCGAACTCGAAAATCTCAGCAAAGTCCCGCAGGTCACCTCCCTCCTCGGCGCGCTCGACGCTCTCTCCGCGAAAGGCGGCAAAGCTGCGGAAGACCTTTGCCGCATCGTCCTGCTCCAGCAGCCGGCCGATCTCAAAACCTCGCGCGAGGCGCTGCAAAAACTCACGGCCAGCGGGCGTGCGGAGTTCGTCCGCCAGGCCGCGCACGCCGCGCTCATGCTGGCCGACGGCTCGGTCGGAAACCAATGGAACGAGGCGTCGAAATCGCCCGCCGCGCTCACCGATTTCCTCAACGCGCTGACGTTGATCCCCAATCCCGAATTGCGCGCCACGGCGTTTGAAAAGGTGCGCCCGCTGCTCACCGTGCTGCCCGCGGCGGTGGATGCTGCGAAGCCCGCGCCGGCCCGTTTCGTCCGCATCGAGCTGCCGCGCAAAGGCACG
>JANXWQ010000359.1 GCA_025351065.1 Chthoniobacter sp.
ATCTGCGACGACATGCAGATTTTCTACACGGACGAAAACATCCGCCGCGTCTGCGCCGTGGTGCGCGCAGCCGCGCCGACGGTCGTGCTCACGCACGGGCTGGAGGATTACATGGAGGATCACATGATCGCCGCGCGACTCGCGGTCACCGCGACTTTCGCGCGCGGCATCCCGCACTACCGCTCGCGCCCGCACCGCCCGCCCACGCTCCAGCCCGTGACGCTCTACCACGCCATGCCGCACGGCCAATGCACGCCGATGCGCCAGCCCGTGCGTCCGGAAATCTACGTGGACACCACCAGCGTCCATGCGGTGAAGCGCGCCGCCCTCGCCTGCCACGCCTCGCAGCGCGAATGGCTCGACGCCTCGCAAGGCCAGGACAACTACCTCTCCGTCATGGACGGCTTCTCGCTCGCGCTCGGAAAACAGACGCGGAAATTCCCGCACGCCGAAGGCTGGCGGCGGCATCAGCATTACGGCTTCGGCGCGGAGACCGACGATCCGCTCGCCGGCGCGCTCGGAAAAAAACATCTCCTCAATCGTACAGACGCCGCAGCGCTGAAACGCGGCTGATACTCATGTCCATGACCCACCACACCTCCGCCATCTCCGCCGACTGGTGGGATTACACCTGCCTCGACAAAGCCCTCATCGACGAAGTCGCGCGCCTTACGCCACGCGATCTGGGACGGCTCTCGCGGCCCGGCTTTCGCGTGGTGCTGTACGACACGCTCGAAGATTTCTACCTCGCCGAAGCGCTGGAGTACATCGCCGCGTGGCGGCAATCGACGGACGACAATCCGGTGGGCATCTGCGGCCCCATCGGCCCGACCGAGCAGCTCCCGCTCGTCGCGCGCATCGTCAATGCGCTCGGGCTCGACGTGCGCAGCGGGCATTTCTGGGGCATGGACGAGTGGTTCCTCGGCGGCGCGGAGACACCCGTCACGCACCCGCTTTCCTTTGAGCGCGCGGATCGCGAGCTGTGTTTCAGCCGCTTCGAGAAACCGCTGCGCATCCCCGACGCGCACCTGCATTTTCCGAAAGCCGACACCCACCCGTACCGCGCGAGCTGGACCGCCGGGGTGCGCTGCGCGGTGATGCAGGGCGGGCAGGGCGACGTGAAGCACTGGGCCTTCAACGATCCCCTGCCCCGCCGCGGCCAATACAAATCCGCGCCGCCTTCCGCGGCCGAGTACCGCAAGCTCGCCACGCGTGTCGTCGAGCTGCATCCGCTCACCATCGCGCAAAACGCGCGCACCAGCGGCGGCGGCAACATTTCCCTCGTGCCCACACAGGCGATCACCGTCGGCCCGGTCGAGACGTGGCTGGCAGAGAAAGTGTCCATCTGGCACGCTGGCGCGCACGACAACCCGTTCGGCCAGCGGCTCACCGCGTTCATGATTGCAAAAGGCCTTGCCGATACCTGCGTGCCGATGTCGCTGCTCGCGGATCACCCGAACGTGCAGTTCAACTACTACCGCGGCGGCCTCGGCTCGTGTGCCGTGGAGATGCACTGAGCGCTGGTAAGACGGAGGACGGTTTTGTTTTTTAACGCAGAGGCGCAGAGGCGCAGAGAGCGCAGAGGTTTGGTGCAGGAAAAGACGCGACCAGATTGGCGACCTCCATCTCTCCCCTCTGCGACCTCTGCGCCTTTGCGTCTCTGCGTTAAAATCCGAACGGCATCTCGCTGCATCACCGTGGCGGCGGCGCGAGATTTTTCTCCACCAGCCGCCGGACGCGGAGCGTGTCCCGGAGCATGGCGAGGCTGTCGTGGAGGATGCGGACTTTGCTTTCACCGGAGTTGAGCCATTCCACGGGGAGGTCGGCGATCTTGTACCCGAGCCGCTCGGCGAGGAGCAGTACCTCCACGTCGAAGGCAAAGCCGTCGAGCGTCTGGCGGGAGAAAATGGCGTGCGCGGCCTCGCGGCGGAAGGCTTTGAAACCGCACTGCGTGTCGTGGAGCGAGGCGAGCGCGCACGTTTTCAGGATGCGGTTGAAGGTCTGGCCCATCGTCCGGCGCAGCCACGACTGGCGGCGGGTGATGCGGCTCATGACGTGCTGGCGGTTGCCGAGCAGGACATCGGCGCGCGGCGCGGTCTCGAAGCGGGCGAGAAACTCTGGCACGGCGGCGAGCGGCACGCTGAGGTCGGCGTCCATGTAGAAGACGAGTTCGCCGCGGGCGCGCAGCATGCCGGAGCGCACGGCGAAGCCTTTGCCGCGCTGCACGGCGTTGTCCACGGCTTGAAAATGAGCTTGTTGCGCGGCGAAGCGGGCGGCTATTTCCAGCGTCCCATCCGTGCTCCGCTCGACGATGACCAAGACTTCATACGACCGCCCCAAATCCCGGCAGAACGCCGCCAGCTTTTCCAACGCCGGGGGCAGCCGCCGCGCCTCGTTGTAGGCCGGCACGACGATCGAGAGATATGGGATTTCCGACATTGGGGAGCGCGGTCTTTACCAGCCCGACGGGCACGGGGTCAAAGCGATGAACGCCCGCGACCGCTGGATTTCCGCGGGCATCATCGCGCTCGCTTTCGCGCTGCGCGTGCTGTGGCTCGGGATGAAGCCGCCGCATTTCGACGAAGGCGTGAACGGCTGGTTTTGCGACAGCATGACGCGCGACGGCTTCTACCACTACGACCCGACGAACTTCCACGGCCCGCTGCATTTCTACGTGCTGTTTGTGTCGCAGACTTTGTTTGGCCGCAGCATCTGGGCGCTGCGGCTGCCGCTGGCGCTGGTGAGCACGGGCTGCGTGGCGATGGTGCTGGCCTACCGCTGCTACCTCGGCGAGCGCGTCTGCCAGATCGCCGCGCTGGCGATGGCGATTTCGCCAGCGATGGTTTTCTACGGGCGCTACGCGATCCACGAATCCTGGCTGCTCTTTTTTCTGCTGCTCACCGCGTGGGGCGCGGCGGGCCTGTGGCGCTTCGGCACGCGGCGGCATTTGTGGGCGGCGGCGCTCGGCCTCACCGGCATGATTTTGACGAAAGAGACCTATCTCATCCACACCGTCGCTTTCATCCTCGCGGTTCCGTGCCTGCTTTTCTACGAGCGGTTTTTCCGCTCCACACGCTTCGCTTTCGCCGGGTGGAAATTCGGCCGCCGCGACGTGCTGAAAGTCGCGGGCATGTGCGCGGGGCTGATTGTTTTTTTCTACACCGGCGGGCTGCTCGACTGGCCGTCCGCGACCCCGCCCGCGACCGGCGCGCGTGGCTCGCTGGCCGGCTTGTATGAATGTTTCGGCACCTGGGTCCACACCGGCACCGCGAGCGTGAGCGGCCACGAAAAACCGTGGCACTACTGGCTGCAACTGCTCGCCGGTGTGGAGGTCAACAGCACCGGCGGGCGCGCGCTCGTGACCAGCACCATCTCCAGCGAGTTGCCCGCGGCGCTCGGCCTGCTCGCGTCCTTGGCGCTGCTCGCGCCGCGCACGAACCGGCTCGCGCGCTACCTCGCGATCTACGGCGTGGGCGCGCTCATCGGCTACAGCCTCGTGCCTTACAAGACCCCGTGGTGCATCATTTCATTGATCTGGCCGTTCCATTTTGTCTTCGCCCTCGGCGTCGTGCGCGCCGCGCAAAAAGTGGATCGGTGGAGCACCGTCGCGCTCACCGGGGCGCTCGCACTTTTCACCGTCCGCGCGACCTGGCAGCTCAACTTCCACCACTTCACCGACGACACCGAGCCCTACGTCTATGTGCAAACGCGGCCCGACCTCGACCGGCTGCTCGGCCCGCTGCACACGCTCGTCGCGCGCGACCCGCGCAACCGCTACCTCACCGGCCACATCCTCCAGCCCGAGCAGCACCCGCTCACCTGGCTGCTCAACGATTTTCCGAAGATCGACTTCCCGACCATCGAGCAACTCGCCGAGCCGCCCGATGCCGACGTGCTGCTCGTGGACGAGCCGCTCGTGGATTCCGTCGAGCCGAACCTGCACTTCAACTATTTCAAGGAGCCGTTCCAACTGCGCGGCACCTCCACGGATTCGGCGACGCTTTACTTGCGGCAGAGCGCATTCGGCGTGCTGTTTCCGGGGCGCGTGCCGGAGTTTCAGCCGGGCGCGGCGGCTGCAGAGGAGGAAAAGTGATCGCGCCATGAACTTCGTCGCCGCCATCCTCTACGCCGTCAGCTCCTCCGCACTGCTCGCCGTCGCGCTGGCTTTTGCGCGCGGCGGATTGAGCCCGGTCATCGCCGGCGCGTCGCTCAGTTTTGGGGCACTGGTCGCGGCGGGGACTTTGTGGCGGAGCCGGCGCGCGCACTTTCCAACGAAGCCCCCCACCGGCTGGGAGTGGGCCGCGATCATCGCCTTCGCACTCGTCTCGGCGCGGATGTTTCTGTGGCTGGTTTTTCTCGACGGCAACTCGATCAAGGTCGTCTCGCCAAACAACCTCGGCGACCTCGCGCTGCACCTCACCTACATCAATTTCCTCGCGAGCGGCGTGCCGTTCTGGCCGGACAATCCGATCTTTTTCGGCGGCAAACTCACCTACCCCATCGGCACCGATCTTTTCAACAGCCTGCTCACCCTCGCCGGGGTCAATGTGCTGCGCGGGCTCATCTGGACAGGCTTGGCGGGCAGCGCGCTCACCGGCCTGGCGCTGTGGCGGTGGGGCCGCGGTTTTGCGCTGCTCGGCTTTCTGGCAAATGGCGGGCTGTTCGGGTTCGCGATTTTTTCCACCCATCAGCTCGCCGATTTCCAAAGCGAACACGCGTGGAAAAGCCTCGCGCTCGCGCTGCTCGCCACGCAGCGCGGGCTGCTTTTTGCACTGCCCGCGGGGCTGGCGCTGCTGTGCAGTTGGCGCACGCGCTGGTTCGGAGCGGGCGACGACGGCTGGCGGCTTTCGCGCGGCGGCGAGCTGCTGCTCTACGCGTCGATGCCGCTGTTTCATCTGCACACGTTTCTCTTTCTCTCGCTGATGCTCGGCGCGTGGTTCGTGCTGCACGCGCCGGCGCGGCGCGGGCTGGCACAGTTCATCGGCGCGGCCCTCGTGCCCGCGAGCGCGCTGGTGCTGCTGGTCACGGGCATGATGCACGGCGCGAGTGTGCTGGGCTGGAAAGCCGGCTGGATGTGGGACGACGATCCCTTCGTGCAATGGTGCCGCGACCATCTCGGCGAACCCGCGCGCCTGCACGCCGCGGTGCTTTTCTGGCCGATGAATTTCGGGGTGCTGCCGGTGTTCGCGGTCATGCTCGGCGTGGCGGTGTGGCGGGACAGGCGCTCGCTGTTTCCGGCGGCGGTGGTCTTCCCGGCGCTCGGTGCTTTCGTGCTGTGCTGCTTCGTGAAATTCGCGCCGTGGGCGTGGGACAACACGAAAATCATGGTCTGGTCGTATCTCGCGGTGCTCCCGTTTTTGTGGACGCACCTCCTCGCCCGCTGGCCGCAGTGGGCGCGGGCGCTGGGCTGTTTCGCGCTGTTTTTTTCCGGCTTCGTTTCCACGCTCGGCGGCATCGACACCACGCACCGCGGCTACGAAATCGCGACCCGCGAGGAACTGGACAATGTGGCTGCCGTCGTGCGCGCGCTTCCGGTCTCGGAACGGTTCGTGGGCGCGCCGACATACAATCATCCCCTGCTCCTCTGCGGGCGGAAAATGGCGCTCGGCTACCCTGGCCACGTCGCCAGCCACGGCCTGCCGTGGCAGGAGCCGTCGTCCAAAGTGGACGCCCTGCTGATGGGCGTGGAGGAGTGGCGCGAACTCGCCGCGCAACTCAACTGCCGCTACCTTTTTTGGGGCCGCTGCGAGCAAGCCGCGTATCCCGGCTCGAACGAGCCGTGGCGGGAAAGCGCGACCCGTATCGCCCTCGGCGACTGGGGCGAAATCTACGACCTCCAGACCGCGCCGCCAGTCGATGCCACGACCGGGAAGCCGTGAGAAAGCAGGGGCGCGTCTGTAGGGGAAGCTACCAGCTTCCCCCGTTTCCAGCTCAGCATCGGGGGAAGCTGGCAGTTTCCCCTACAGCGGTCAGCGGCGCGCTTTCGTAGTCGCCAAACCGCGCGCGGAAGCCGGCGGCGATGATTTTCACACCGACGGCGAAAGTGCGCCCCAGACTCACGCGCGAAACTTTCTGCTGCCCGGCGATGCGCTCGCGCTCGCGCACCGGCACCTCGATGATCGCCGCGCCCAGGCGGGCGGCGCGCACCTGCGCCTCGATGGTCCAGCCCATCTTCCACTCGCGCAGCCGCAGCGCGTGAAACAGCTCGCGCCCGATGAAGCGCAGCGGCCCGAGGTCGGCGAAAAAACGTCCGGTGAGCAGCCCGCAGAGCGCGCCGAAGACGCGGTTGGCGACGACGTACTGCAGGTTCATCAGGCGCCAGTTTGCGCGCAAGCGGGTGCGGCAGCCGAGCACGAGTGCCGCGCCGTTTTCGCGCGCGGCGAGCAGCGCGGCGATGTCGCGCGGATCGTTCGCGCCGTCGGCGGCGAAGAAGACGTAGCCATCCACGGGCGGGTGCTCGCGCTCGATCAGATCACTCGCCGCCTGGCAGCCGCAGCCGTAGCCGCGCGCGGCGGTTTCGGCGACGAGCGCGCCGTGGGCGCGGGCGATTTCCGCGGTGCGATCCGTGGAGCAGTTCACGCCCACGGCGACGAGGTAGCTGCGCCCGGCGAGCGCGGCGTGCAGCTCATCGAGCACCGCACCGAGGCACGGCTCCTCGTCGCACGCCGGGATGATGACGGCGAAAAGCGGAGCGGTGGCGGGCATGGGTTTTGGAGGCGCGGCGCGGCGGGCTATTCCGCGCTTTCGCTGAGCACCACCACACCCTCCGCCACGACTTCGTCGCGCACCCGTGCGGCGACTTCAAACTGCCAGAGCGCGCCGACGACCGCGACCTTGCGTGCGCTGAGCACGATCTCGTCGGCGGGCCGCACGGCGCGGAGAAATTTCATTCCGCGGATCGCGGAGAGGCGAAAGGCGCGGCCCGGCTGGCCGGCGGCGAGGCCAGCGGTCTGCGCCAGCGCCTCGGTGAGAATGACGCCGGGCACGAGCGGATCGCCGGGGAAATGCCCGCGGAAAAACGGTTCGTCGGGCGGAAAAGTTTTGCCGCACTCCGCGCTTTCGCCGGACACCAGCGCCCGCACTTCATCCACAAAAACAAACGGGGCGCGGTGCGGCAGACCGAGCGCCACAGGATCGCGCGCGATCACTCGGACGGGACGAAGTAGCCGAATTTCCAACTGCCACCAACGAGGCGCAGGCCGACGCGGTAGCCCTTGTAATTCGGGTCGCTGACCACGGCGGCGGGTGCGACCATGAAGCGGTCATTGGGCACGAAGGTCTCGCGCAGCACCGACGAGAGTTCGGGCCAAAGATTGCGCTCGTCCCAATAGACGAACGGCGTCTCGCCCGGCGCGGGTGTGTCCCAGCGGTAGCCGAAATCGGGGGCCATCAGCGAGGTCAGCATGGTGTGATCCTTTTTCGCGACCGCGCTGCGCAGCCGCCCGAGGAAGGACTGGAAACCCTGGTCGCCCGACTGATCTTTGAACGGCTGCTTGTCGGCCTCGTCCTTTTTTTTGTACGGCGCCTGGCAGGCGGCGACGGCGGCGACGAGGAGCAGGAGGAGCAGCGCGCGGGGTTTCATGGGCGAGGGAAATAGGCTCGCCCCCACGGCAAGGCCAGACGATTTTTCCCAGCGACGCCCGACCCGGCGCGGCCCACGGCCAGGATCGGCGGATTTTTTCGCCGAAACGCTAACAAACCCCCGCCCCACCCGTCTCACCCTCAGCAAACGATGTCACCCGACTCGCCCCCAAACTCAGCCCGCAGGATGATTCGCCGATGATTCCACGCACCAAATAGATGGCCGTGAAAATGCCGGATGAAACCACCATGCCGTCGCCGGAGTGGGCCACGATCGAGCAGGTCTTTGCCGCGCTCGAGTCCCCGCTGCTCGCGTATGCGCGGCGGCTGCTCGGCGATTTCGCGCTGGCGGAGGACATCGTTCAGGAGGCTTTTATGAAACTTCACACGCAATTCCAAAAGGTGCTCACGCCGCAGCCGTGGCTCTACCGCACCGTGCATAATCTCGCCGTCGATCATCAGCGCCGGGCGAAAAAAATCGTGCTCGTCGGCGACTCGAAAGACGACGACCTCCCGGCCAACGACGCCGCCGATTCCCAGCCGCTGCCGGACGAACAAATCGCGCGCTGGGAAGGCATCGGGCTCGTGCGGCTCGTCCTCGAAACGCTCGACGCGCGCAGCCGCGAGCTGATCCGGCTGCGGTTCAACGAAGACCTTTCCTACAAAGAAATCGCCGAACGCACCGGCCTCACCGTCGGCCACGTCGGCTACCTGCTCCACCACGCGCTCAAGGCCATGGCCAGCGAGCTCGAAAAAACGGAGGTCGCACCATGAACCCTGAAAATTCCACGCCGCGCGAAGAAATGGAAATGAGGCTGACCGCGCTGCTCATGGGCGAGCTTTCGCCCGCCGAATCCGAGGCGATGCACGCGCTGATGAAAAGCGATCCCGCACTCGCAGCGCTCCACGCGCGGCTGCGTCAGGCGGTCGAGCTTTTGCGCGAAGCCATCGCGATGCCGGAGCATCCCGCGCCCGCGCCGCTGGAACTTTCCGCCGAGCGCCGCGAGCGGCTGTTGGCGCATTTCAAAAACCCCGCGCCGGCGCCTGCGGCGGTCATCGTGAAACCGCGCCGCGACTGGCAGTGGGCGGTGCCGCTCGGACTCGCCGCGGCGCTGATTGCGATTCTCGGCGGGACGGTTTTGGTGAGTGGCTTCGCGCAGCGGAAAGCGAGTCGGACTGCGGGATCTGCCTTCGCCATTTCTAACACGTCAGACAGCGACGCAATTGCGGATTCCTCCGGCTGGGCCGAAAAGCCCGGCGCGCTCCGCTTCGAAGGCACAAAGTATCTGAAAAAGGTCGGCAAGAACAACGACGGTACGGCCCACAAACCACTGTCCGCGGGAACGACCAGTCTCCCGGCTTCAGCACCACCAGCACTCGATCTTTTCACACTCTCGAGCAGGGCCACCAGCTCCGAACCGTACGCCATTTCCGAACCCTTCTCGACGGCCGGGAAAATAAACATGGGGCAGAGCATTCGGCCTCTCACGCGCGCGCCAGCCGACCCCAATGGCATCGCCCGCGGCTTGGCCGCAGCCACTCCCGCTCCCTCGGCACCCGCTTTGGTCGCCGAGAGCAAAAGTGACTTCGGCACTGTCGCCGGGGCCGGCGAGCAAGAGCGCTCGCTGCGTACCGGCGTGGCGGCCACGAACGCGCCAGCGGCTCCAGCCGCACCAGCCTCGGGTCCAGTGGCAGCCACTGCTGCCGCTCCGAAGCGGCCCGTCATCGCCAGCGCGTCCGACGACGCGAAGGCCGCGATGGGCGGACTCGCCGACGGGACTGAAGCGCGACAGACAGCGCTCGGATTCGAGCCGAGAGGGGACGCACTGCATGATCTCGCTGAGCCGACGATCACTGCAATCACTCGCAACGGCGAAGCTCCGACAAACCGTTTGGAAACCGTCAGCGAAGTGACGGGAAATGCGTTTTTTGCGAAGCAGCAAAGTGCGGGCGGTGAAATTGCATTGCGCGAGAAATCCGACGGAAAGGATCGTTCCGGCGGCTCTTCCGAATGGTCCAAAGGAACAAAGAATGTGGAAGACCAGATGCGTCGTTTTGAAAATTCAGCCGGCGTGCTCAGCCAGGACTTCGACGCAGTTGGCGTCCTCGCTTTGGGCGACCGAGTTCAGGGCGTGGCTCGCGGTGGCGAAGCGGATGGCTTTGCCACCGCCGCGCGAGGCACTGCCGATCATTGGGCCTTCGCCAACGGCGTCAGCGATGCGGAAACGCCGCTCCTGCTCGGCCGTCTCACGACGGATACTCGAAGGGCGTACGAAAAAACGATCAGCGCGGGGACTAAATTCTGGAGTGACGATGGAGCGGCCAAAGTGAACATCAACACCGCGTTGCAAGACGAACTGGCCTCGCTCCCCTACATCGGCCCGACCCTCGCTGAGCGCATCATCATCGACCGCATGGCTCACGGCCCCTACCGGCGCATCGAAGACCTCGCGCGGGTGCGTGGGATTTCGGCGCGCACGGTCGAAGACTTGCGCG
>JANXWQ010000403.1 GCA_025351065.1 Chthoniobacter sp.
CGAGCGTTTCGGGATAAGCGCCCCGCGCCAGTCGCCAGCGCTCCAGCGCGAGGGCGAGGCGGGCTTGGTCGAGCTGTGTGTGGAGGTGGACGAACCGCTCGGCGACCGTGGAAAAAATGGGCAGTGAATGCGTGCAAAGGAAAAAATAATAGACGTCCAAGCCCTCCAGTTGCTCGGCCTTAGTCGGCGTGGCGATGTCCGGGCTGAAGCTTGTGCCATCATTGGTCCCACGGGCGCACATCTCGTCCATGTATTGATTGTAGCGGAGTTGGTTGTCCCGGCAGAGGCGCTTGGGGATGGCAAAGAATACCCAGCCTGGTGGCGAATTCGCGCCGCCAAGCGCACCGGCTCCCGAATACACGGCGCTCAGTTTTTGGCCCCGCTGCCAAGGCGACATGGCGGTCATTTCATCATCGGATTGATTGCCAAAACCGCGTTCGCTGGCGAAAGCGTGCTGGTAGTCGCGGCTGATGCGGATTGAGGAAAGGTCTTTCTGTATTTTATGCAATTCGGGTTCCGACCAACCGTGCTCTGCCAAGCCCGCACCGACTGCGGACAGGATGGCGTACATCGCTGACATCTGCACCAGACCGGCAATGAGCGTCGGCTCCTCTGCCAGCGCGCGATACGCCTGCAAACCTTCGCGGAAATCCGCGTAAGCCGCGCCCGAATCGCCGAGCGCGAGGTGCGCGCGCAGGCGAAGCGAGAACAATTTCGCAGCTTGAGGAATCACGCTGAGATGAGGCAGCGGCATGGCGAATCCCGCCTTGAGATCGAGTGGGAAGCGGCAGCGCGTGCGGGTGGGCCACTCGCTCCATTCCTGAAATTGCGCCGCGTAGTGTTCGAGCGCGCGGAGCACGTCGCGCGGCGCGGAGTCGGTCGTCTCCGCGATGTAGCCGGCGTCTTTGAAAAATTTCTGCCATTTCTGCCAGTCCATCTTTTCACCTTTGATAGGGCTGCCCAGATTGGGCTGCCCGCCGCCGCCAACCACGGGCAGCTCCATCGGTCGTTGCATGCCGCCGCTGAAAAGCGCCTTGAACATTGGCAGCGCGGCGAAATTTTCGGCGTCGGGGATTTCGGGTGGGGCGAATTCGGCGAGCGTCAGCTTGACGCCGCGGGCGCGGGCGGCGGAGCAGTAGTTTTGCCAGCGGACTTCCGCGCGCCAGTTGGCGAAAAGGTGCGTGGCCACGGCGAAGCCGACGAGGGCGAGGCCCATCGAAGTTAGCGGATGGGTGCGGAACCAGGCGGCGATTCTGCGCATCGTGCGAAAAAAACTAGCGGGCGGCAATCGCGCCGCTCAACTGCGCGAGCAGCGCGTGCGCGCAGGCTTTGGCGAAGGCCGCGTCGTTGATCGCGGCGTCGATTTCGAGGACGGGGATGTCTTGGCGCAGATGCGTTTTGATCGCGGAAAAAAGCGCCGCGTCCGCCGCCGGATCGTGGAATGGCTGGCCCGGCGCGCTGATGACGCTGATGGCGCGCAGCGGCAGCAGCACGGTGACGGGCGCGGTCGAGAGGTTCACTTTTTCCGCGAGGATTTGGCCGAGCTGCGCGCACTCCGCGGCGTTCGTGCGCATGAGGGTGACCTGCGGGTTGTGCTTGTAGAAAGTGCGGCCCGCAAATTTCGCGGGCACGCTTTCCGGCGCGTGGAAATTCACCATGTCAAGGCAGCCCGGCGCGACGACCGCCGGCACGCCGCCGCGCGCCGCCGCCTCCAGTCGCGTGGGGCCCGCGCCGAGGAATCCGCCGCACAGTTCGTCGGCCCATTCCGTTGTCGTCACATCGAGCACGCCGGCCACGAGGCCGCTTTCGATGAGCGATTCCATCGTCCGCCCGCCGATGCCTGTGGCGTGAAACACGAGCACTTCAAAGCCCGCGCCTTCGAGAATTGCCTTCGCCTTTTGTACGCAGTCCGTGGTGTTGCCAAACATCGACGCGACGATCACCGGCTTGTCCTCGCCGCTCGCTTTCTCGGGTGCGGCGGCGCTTTCCACCATGCCGCAAATCGCGCCCGCCGCCCGCGTGAGCACCGCGCGCGAGATGCGGTTCAGCCCGGCCACGTCCACGATGCTCGGCATCATCACGATGTCCTTCACGCCCACGTATTGCGCGGTGTTGCCGCTCGCGAGCGTCGAGACCATGAGCTTCGGAAAACCCAGCGGCAGCGCCCGCATGCCCGCCGTGGCGATGGCCGTGCCGCCACCGCCGCCGAGCGAAACGACGCCGTGGATTTTCCCCTCGGCCTGCAATTTTACCAGCACCACCGGCGCCACGCGCGACATCGCCGCCACCGCCTCGCCGCGATCATGCCGCGCCACCAGCGCCGCGAGATCCACGCCCGCCATCACCGCCGCGGCTTCGCGCGAAATGTCGGCCTCGAGCTGCGGCGGCCCGTCCGTCCCGAGATCAATGACCAGCGTGCGGTGGCCGCGCGCGCGGATCAGTTCCGCGACGAAGCCGTGTTCGACGCCTTTGGTGTCCATGGTTCCGAGGAGGGCGATGGTGCTCATGTGGATTTCGATTTTCGATGTGGGATTTTCGATTGGCCGCAGCGCGTGCGCTGTGGGAGAACGGTGTGTATCTCCGCTCCCGCGCCGTTTGCCGAGCGCCAACCGCCAGCGAAAATCCAAAAACCAAAATCCCAAATCCCCATGCCCCTCCGCCGCTTCGTCTCCGCCGCCGAAACCGAAAACCAGTCGCTCCCCGGCCAGGTCAACCACTGGTATTTCAAGGACGGCCTCGGCGACGCCGAGCACCTCGTCTTTGTCCGCGCCTGCATCCAGGTCGGCTCCGGCCATCCTTTTCACGAGCACCCCGAGATGGACGAAATCATCTACGTCCTGCGCGGCGAGATGGAGCAGTGGATCGAAAAGGAAAAGCGCATCCTCGGCCCCGGCGACAGCCTCTACATCCCGCGCGGCGTCATCCACGGCTGCTACAATGAAAGCGCCGCCGAGTGCGAATTCCTCGCCATCCTCACGCCCGCGAAAATCACCGGCCCCTTCAGCGTGGATCACTCCGCGGAAGAGCCGTGGCGCTCGCTGAAATAGGCGGGGGTGAAAGGGGCGGGCGGCACCGCTTTTGCGTGTCCCGTCCCGTGAAATGCACTCCAAGGCCGAGACCTCATCCCCGCTGCTCGCCGGCGCGGAGTTTGCCATCGTGATTGGCGGCGAGGAGCGCGCGGTTTTCGCTCGAGCCGGGCGGGTGCGTGCCGGCATTGGTACGGTCTTTCAAAAATTGCATCTCGACTCGGCTAGCGGGCGGTCATTACCTCCGCCGTCATGCGCCTTCCAGTCGCCGCGTTCCTCTTCCTCGCCAGTGCGCGGCTGGCGGTGGCCCAACTCACGGTGAGCACGGACGCTGCGGTGCAGACCGTTTTTTCCGGCGAGCCCGCGGCGGTGACTGTCTTCGTGAGCAACGCCGGCCGGGAGCCGGTGAAGGACGCGGTTTCGACGCGGATTTTCCAGCTCGTCTCGGCG
This sequence comes from Chthoniobacter sp., assembly GCA_025351065.1. GTDB lineage: Bacteria > Verrucomicrobiota > Verrucomicrobiia > Chthoniobacterales > Chthoniobacteraceae > Chthoniobacter. The sequence continues at coordinate 3,477 of JANXWQ010000403.1, forward strand.
GCCAAAATGCCGCTCGGCGAAAAGCAGCCGTGGAAGGAAATCGAAGTGCTCGCGGGTCAGACCGTGCGCGAGAAAATCGAGCTGACCTTTCCTCCGCTCGCAGAGCCCGCGCTGTATCGCGTCGAATGCGCCGGTGCCAAAGGCGGCCCGCTCGGCGGCGTGACCGTGCGCGCCTGCCCGCGGATGCTGCTGCAAACGCTCACGCGCCTGAGCGGCGGCCAGCCGGTCGGGGTGGGGGATGCGGGCGGGCAGTTGGCTGCGGTGTTGAAAAAGAGCGACGTGCCGCTCGCCGACCTCGCTGGTGAGGCGGCGGCGGATTTTCACGGCAGTCTCGCCCTCCTCCGCAGCGCCGACGCCACTCCGGCGGAAAGCGCCCGCCTGCGCGCCCTCGCCGCGACGCTCGCGAAACGCGGCGTGGCCGTGCTCTGGCTGCAACCCGCGCCCGCCGGCGCCGAGCGCGAGACGCGCAGCACAGGCCGCGGCGGTACTGTCTGCGAGCTGGCGCTGCGCGCTTTCGACCGCTTGGAAAACTCCGCCGAGGCGCAACTGCGCATCGTGGAAAGCGTCCGCTATTTGCTCACTCCCGCCCATGAACCCTCCGGCCAACCCGAGCCCTAAATCCGGCCTCGCATTGGCGCTCGGCCTCCTCCTGCTCGTACCCGCCCTGCTTGCCGCCGATCCCGCGGAAGACCTCATCGCCGCGGCTGTGCATGGCGACACGACCGCCGCGCAGACAGCTTTGAAAGCGGGTGCTCCGACGAAAGGAGTTCCCCCGGCGCGGGCGATGAACATCGCGGCCGAAAACGGAAACTTCGCCATGATTGACCTGCTGCTGGCGGCCGGGGTGCCCGTAGATGAAGCGAACAGTCACGGCGGGAACGCGATTGGCATGGCTTCCTTCAAGGGCAATGAAAAACTGGTGGCGCACCTCCTCGAACGCGGTGCGGATGCTGCGCGCATCGGTCACGATCAGGATGGCACGCCCCTTCTTGCCATCTACGGCGCGATCAGGTCGGGTTCGCTGGCCGTCACCAAATTGCTGCTCGATCATGGAGCCGACCCGAACGCGCTCGACAGCCGTCCCACGCAGCGGGTGAATTTTACCGGCGACGTGGAGTTCTATCGGATGATGAAAGCAGCGGGCGGGCGCGACCGGCAGCACCCGGTCATGGACATTCCTGGCGCACGCGAGGCGCTGGAGAAATTCAAAGCGCAGACCGCCAGAGACGCCGCCGCCAATGCGGGCTTGATCACACTTCTTTCCACCAAGCCTGAGCCGGGCGCGCCCCGCGCCGCTGCGGGCAAATGCCGGCTGGCGATCATCGCCGACGAGGCCAACGCCGCCGCTGCGGACTTGCTGACCGCACGGCTTTCCACCGTGCCCGCGCTCGCGCTCATCGAGCGCACGGAACTCGACCGGGTGCTCACCGAGCACAAGCTCACCCGCGACCTCGGCACCGAGGCCGGAGCCCACCTCGGTGGACTGCTCGGGGCCGACGCGCTGCTGCTCATCCGCGCGCGCGACGCGGCCGCCGGGCGCGTCGTGGAGACGCGGCTCGTGAACGTCCACCCCGGCCTGATCCTCGCGAGTTTTTTCCAGCCCGCGCCGATGGCCGACCCCAAAGACTGGGCCGAGCAAATGGCGGAGCGTGTGCCCGCGCTCGCCCAGCGCGCCTCCGCGCGCGACGGCTTCGCGCTCTCGCTGCTCAATGTGCGCGCCACGGTCGAAACCGTCTCGGCCCGCGAGATGGAAAAGACTGCCAACCTGCTCCTCGGCCAGCGCCTGCTCCGCGAGCCCGGCTTCTACGTCCTTGAGCGCTCCGCCTTTGACCAGGTGGCGCAGGAAATC
>JANXWQ010000394.1 GCA_025351065.1 Chthoniobacter sp.
CATCGTGCAAAGCTACCCCTTTCAATATCGTCGCAACGCCGAAGCCGCGGTGGCCGCGCAATGAGCGGGCGCATTTGAGAGTCCAAACGTTTCAAGTTCGGAAGATCGGCGGTGGGCCACTTGAAGTAGCACAACCAAAAAAGGAGATCGTTTGCGGCTACGAGTCTGTCAGGATTTGGCTATGACTTTCCTTATTTTGAATCGTATCGCCGACTACGAACGTGCCTGACTCATGAAGATGCCCACTTTTCAAGGATCGAAATGGTGGAAGTTCGACTTCCACACTCATACGCCAAAGTCGGATGATTATGCAGGCCGTGACCCAGTACTCATGGCCCGCACGCCGGAGGAGTGGCTGCTGGATTTCATGCGCGCCGGATTCGACGCGGTCGCGGTGACCGATCACAACTCGGGCGAGTGGATCAACGAACTGAAAGCCGCGCATGAAATGCTACGCACACAGCCGCACGCGGAGTTCCGTCCGTTAGCGCTCTTTCCCGGCGTGGAGGTGGCGGCAAACGGAGGGGTTCATGTGCTCTTGCTGCTCGATCCGGCCAAGGGCACTTCGGACGTGGCGGGTTTGATCCGCTCGTGCGGGTATTCGGGCGCGTGGGGTGACGACGGCGCGCGCTGCGGGAAAAGTTTGGAAGAGATTCTGGAGATTGCGAAGGCACAGGGTGCGCTGATCCTGCCGGCGCACGTCGATGACGCGCATAACGCACTGTGGCTCGAAGACCACAACACACTCTGCCGGTTGATCGAGCATCGCGACCTTTTCGCATGGGAGCGGAGATCGCTGACCGGCGCGCTCCCGGCGGCCTTGGCAAACTGCACGAAGGCCTTTGCGGAAGTGCTCGGCTCGGATGCGCACAAGCCATCCTCGATCGGAAAGCAATTTACCTGGGTGAAGATGAGTCGGCCCGATCTCGAGGGGTTGCGGCTGGCCTTGCTGGACGGCGACCTTTGCCTCCGGCGTTCCGATAGCGTCACCGGCAATCCGAACGAAGCGCGGGCGGCGCTGGCTATCGAGAGCTTCGAGGTGGAGAAGGCGCAGTTCATGGGCCGGGTGACGCCGTTCCTTCTGGAATTCAACCCGTGGATGAACGCGATCATCGGGGCGCGCGGGACCGGCAAGTCGTCGCTGCTGGAGTTCATGCGCATCGCGCTACGGCGGGAAGGCGAGCTGAAATCATTCGAGGAATTGAACGCGGAGTTTCAGCGCAAATACGCGGCCGAGTGGAGGGGGCGAGCCGCGGGTGGATTGCAGACGGCGGCGACGCGGCTGCGCCTGATCTACCGCAAAGACGGCACGCGATACCGGGTGAGCTTTGCGCGCGACGCCAGTCTGCCGGCGATCGAGGAGGAGGATGGCGCGGGCGGGTGGAAGACGGCGCAGGGCGACGTGGCGTCGCGCTTTCCGGTGCGAATTTACAGCCAGAAACAGGTGTTCGAGCTGGCCGGCACGCCAAGCGCCTTGCTGCACATCATCGATGAAGATCAGGCCGTCGGGCGTGCCGAATGGGACGCCACATGGACTCGTGAACGGGAAACGCTGCGCGGCCTTTCGACCAAAATTCGGGAGATGCGCGCTTCGCTCGATCAGGAGAATCGGCTGCGGGGCGAGCTGGCCGATGTGAGCCGGAAACTGGAAGTGCTCCAGGCCGCCGGCAATCAGGAAATCCTTCAGACTTACCAGCGGACGCGCAGCCAGGCGCGGCAGATCGAGCAATGGGCCCGTGAGTTCTCGGAGATGCCGCGGCAAATCCAAGCAGTGGCGGCCGAGATTGGGTTGTCTGACTTGGAGACGGAGCAATTCGATGCGACGGCGGATGCGGATGTTTTGGCGGAGACGGCGAAGCTCTCGATTGGTGTTGAAAAGTTGGCCGAGAAATTGAAAGGACTGGCAGCCGACGCCGAATTGCTGGTGTTAGGTTGGACGCGGTTTTCGGAGGGCTCGCCGTGGCGCGCGCGCGTGACGGCGGCGCAAGCCGCCTACGAAGGACTGGTGGCGCAAATGCACGCGCAGGGAGTGCAAGACCCGAAGGAATTCGGCGAGCGCATCCGACAAAAGCAAACACTGGATCAGCAGCTCAAGGCGATCGACGTCCGCCGGGCGGATTTGCCGGCGCTCGAAAAGCAGCGTGCCGAGGCCGTCGAGCGGATCGCAAAACTTCGCCGGGAGCTGACGCAGAAGAGGTCGGCATTTTTGAAGAGTGCGTTGCAAGCGAATCAGTTCGTGCGCATTGAAGTGGTTCCCTACGGCGATCAAGAAAGCGCCGTCACCGGTTTTCGCGGGATCATCCGGCGGGACGAAGGTCTCGAAGATCAGCTCCTCATTTTTCTTGGACCGCTCTATTCGACGGACGCCAAGCCGGCGACCGACTTCGAGAAACAACTCAACAAAGTAAAGACGCGCACGCGCGGGTGCGTGGCTGGCAATGCCGCCGACTGCGAGGGCATGGGCGGTTGGTTTAACAAGCATCTGCGAGACAAGCTACGCCCGGAGGACTTGGACGAGCTGGACGTTTGGTTCCCGGAAGACAGTCTGCTCGTGCAGTATCGACCGCAGGAGGGGGAGAGCTTTCGCCCGATCACGCAAGGCTCGCCCGGACAAAAAACTGCAGCCCTGCTCGCGTTTCTACTCTCTTATGGCACCGAGCCGATCCTGCTCGATCAACCCGAGGACGACCTCGACAAACAGCTCATCTACAATCTCGTGACGCGGCAACTCATCGGAAACAAGCCGCATCGACAGGTGATCGTCGTCACGCATAACGCCAACATCGTCGTGAATGGCGACGCGGAACTTGTCATCGCACTGGAATCCCGGAGTGGGCAGACGCAGATCGCGGCGAATAGCGGGCTGCAGGAAGACAACGTGCGCCACACCATCTGTGACGTCATGGAGGGCGGTGAAGCGGCCTTCGATAAACGCTATCGCCGCATCATGGAGAGCCTGCGCCATGTTTGATTCGACTGTCGATCTGATGCAAAAAATCCGCCTTGGGGAGGACTCTCTGCTTGAATTGAAAGCGGTCTATTTCAAGGGCAAACAAGTCGATCTTTCGCGCGACGACATTGCCGATGAACTGGCGGCTTTCGCTAATTTCCATGGTGGAGTTCTTGTCTTTGGAGTGGATGACAAGACACGCGAGCCGATCGGCATTCCTTTGGAAAAGCTGGATGTCGTCACGGAGTTCGTCCGCAACCTTTGCAATGACTCCATCAAGCCGCCGCTGCCATCGACGATCATTCGGCTGGTGGTGCTTGACTCAACCGGCACCGAGCGTCCGGTGATCCGGGTGGACGTTCCGCAAAGTCTTTTCGTGCATCAAAGTCCCGGTGGCTATTTTTGGCGGCAGGGAGACGCGAAACGGCAAATGCCGGCGTCTTATCTTGAGCGTCTCTTTCAACAGCGCAGCCAGGCCCGGCTGATCCGATTCGAAGAACAACCAGTCCCCGGCACCTCGCCGTCAGATTTGTCTCCCGAATTGTTGCGGCGCTTTACGACTCGCACCGATGAACCGGATGAGATCGTTCTGTTGAAGCGCAACTTGCTGACCACTGATGCAATCGGGGTTTCTCGCGCATCGGTAGCCGGCGTCTTGATGTGTAGCGACGCGCCCGAGCGATTTCTTCCGGGAGCGTTTATCGAAGCCGTCCGTTACCGCGGCACGGCTCAAGACTCAAACTATCAACTCGACGCCGTGCGCATCTGCGGGCCTTTGGATCAGCAAATCCGGCAGGCGATGGCCTTCCTGCATCGGAATCAGCGCGTTGCCGCCACCAAGGAGCCGCAGCGAGTCGAAGCCCCGCAATTCAGTGTCCGCGCAGTGTTCGAGGCGATCGTGAATGCAGTCGCACATCGCGATTACTCGATCCACGGCTCGAAGATTCGGTTCTTCATTTTCGACGACCGCTTGGAAATCTACTCACCCGGCGCGCTGCCGAACACGGTTTCCATCGAGAGTCTGCCACTCCGTCAAGCCACGCGGAATGAACTACTCACAAGCCTGCTGGCAGAGTGCCCGGTGGATGCAACAGCCGGCCAGATCGGACGCGGTTATTACATGGAGAAGCGAGGGGACGGGGTGCCGATTATTCTTCGTGAAAGCGAATCCATTTCCGGTCGCCGACCGGAGTATCGACTAATCGACGATAGCGAACTGCTCCTGACGATTTTCACCGCGCCTGCCGAGATGGGAAGGTGAAGCGGTAGCGGCATGTCACCACTGCGGTTCACCAACTTTCAAAAACAAACATGAACACCCACCTTTCCCGCCGCCATTTTCTCCGTGGAGCCGGCGCACTCGTCGCGCTGCCGTTTCTCGAATCGCTCGGTCGCCTCTCGGCTTTTGCCGCGCTGCCGGTGGTGCGTCCGCCGCTGCGGATGGGCATCTTCACGGTCGCGGGCGGGACGGTGCTGGAGTCTTGGAAATGCGCGCAGGACGGGCCGCTTAGCGTGCTGCCGTCGATCCTGCGACCGCTCGATTTTTGCAAGGACGACCTCCTGCTCATCAACGGCCTCGCGCAGACCGGCTCGAGCGAGAATGTGAACGCGCACGAGCATTGCGCCTTTACCCACCTCACCGGCGCGAACGCGGTGAAACGCGAGGGCGGAAGGCCGATCTCGACCGTTTCGGTCGATCAGGCCGCGGCGGAACGCGCGGGCCAGGAGACGCTGCTGCCGTCGCTGGAGTTCGGGCTCGCGGGGAATGAGAACGTCTATTCGTTTCGCCCCGACGGGACGCCGGTGCCGTTTGAAGCCGACCCGCGGATGGTCTTCGAGCGGATGTTCCGCGGGCGCACGCCGGTCGCGCCGAACTGGGCGCGGCGCGCGGAAAACCTCGGAAAGCTCACACCCTCCGCGCAGGGCGATAGCTACGAGCGGAGCGTGATTGATCTCGTGGCGGACGATGCGAAGTCGCTCCAGCGCCGGCTCGGCCGCGCCGATCAGCAGAAGCTCGACGAGTATCTCGCGTCGCTGCGCACGGTGGAAAAGCGCATCGAATTCGTGGAGGCGCGGCGCAGGCTCGACTTGCTCGACGCGGAGCATCCCGGCCCGTCGCGCGTGCAGATCGACGGAAAATTTACCGACGAGAAGAGCAAGTATCTGTGGAAAAACACCGAGGCCGTGCGGCGCGATCCGGAGCGGCACGGCGAATATATTTCGCTGCTTGCCGACGTGATGATTCTCGCTTTTCAGACGGACTCGACGCGCGTCATTACGCTCGCGGCGGGGAGTGATGAGGCGATGTTTCCGGGCGTGGTCACGGTCGGCTACGAGCGGCACTGCCACACGCTGGAGCACCAGGGCAACGCGGGAAAAGTCGAGGACGCCGACCCCCTTTCTCGCGAAGCGTGCCGCCAAATCCATACGTGGTACACCGCACTCTTCGCCGAGACGGTGCGCAAGATGAAGGCCATCGACGAAGGCGGCTCGACGCTGCTCGACAACACTATGCTGCTTTACACCAGCTACATGGCCGACGGCGGACACGGGCGCGACGATTACCCCGTGCTGCTCGCGGGCAATGCACAAGGCACGCTCAAAACGGGACGGCAGCTTACCTTTCAAAAGCAAACGCCAGCCGCGAATCTCTACGTTGAGATGCTCGACCGCATGGGCGTGAAGGTGGACGAATTCGGCAACAGCAAGACCGCGAAAGGCGCGGCGTATGGCGGGCGGCTGCCGGGCTTGGTGTAAATGGGCGCGCTCTTTGTCGCTGTCGGGCAGGATGGATTGCGCATTATCTCCGACGATGGCGCAACGTGGAAAAACGTGCAGGTCGGGAAAGAAGGCGAGACGTATCGCGCGGTCGTTTTCGGCAACGCGCGCTTCGTCGCCGTGGGCAGCTATGGCGGCGATAACATCGTCGCAAGTACGAGCGACGGCGCGGCGTGGGAGACGGGGAAGAAGGAGGCGAAGTATTCCAAATACATGCGCGGTCTCGGTTTCGATCCGGCGCAGAAACAGTTCGTCGCGATCGGCGGCGACCCCGGCAGCGTTGGCAGTTCCGCGCCCTTCATGGTCACTTCGCCCGATGGCAAAACGTGGAGCGACTTTCAATCCGTGCCCGGCAAAAATATGATCCGCCGGATCGCGTTCGGCAAAGGCCTCATCGCCGGCGTCGGCGACCGCGGCCGCCGCGCGGCGTCGAGCGACGGCGGAAAAACGTGGCAGGACGCACCCGATGTGAAAGCCATCGACACACTCGCGGACATCGCTTTTGGCGCGGGGAAATTTGTTGGCGTCGGCCTCAACGGCCTGCGCATGTCGAGCGACGACGGTCTCGAGTGGAGTGCCCCGCAGCGTGGCGACGAAGGCGAGCACCTGAACACGATCATCTGGACTGGCAAAGAGTTCGCGGCCATCGGCGCGGGCGCGACTTACTTTTCCGACGACGGCATGACGTGGAAGAAGACGCCGAATCAAAACGCCCCGCTGACCGCGTGCTTTGGCGGCGGCGTCTATGTCGGCACGCAATGGAAGGGCCGCATCCTGATGTCGCGCGACGCCGTCGCATGGACGCCGGTTCACAAAGCCGAGCAGCATGTCGAAGCCGTCTGCTTTGGCGGCTGAGAGCCGCATTCTTTTAGTCGGCCTCGAGGGACAGCGTGTAGAGAAAGACTTCCGCAGCGTGCCAGGTGTGCGGAGCCGAGAGCTTTTGCTGGACATAGATCGGGTCGAGGAACTTTAGTCCGTCGTAGTTAGCCTGACTCGCGTTTTGCTCCCAGGTCAGTGGGTAGTCGCGGTTGCCGATGGGACTTTTCTTAGAGCCGTGGAAATGGTCGCACGCCCAGCCGAGATAGGGGTAGGCACCGCGGTTGTCCGCATCGCTACCGGGTTGATAGCTGTCTTTGTAGTCCATCCAAAAGAGCGCGGAGTAACTATCCTTGATCGGTGGCACCGAGTAGGGATCGGGCAAACCAAGGGCACGCAAACCATACTTCAGCCACTTAGTCTGGTAAGCAGGTCGGTCTGCAAAATCGGAGCGGCCTTTGATGTATTTTCCGCCGTCGCCGCTAACCTCGTAGCGCGGCAGCTCTGCGAGGATTTTCGCCACGAGCGGATGCGTCTTGTCGCCCGCGAGCGAGATAAGTAAGAGCGCCTCACCGAGATTGTCGGCTTCGGTTTCGCCCGCGTTATTGCGGTCGTAAGGCTGGCGCAGGTTCGCGATCCAATCGCGGATCGTGTCGAGGTTCTCCGTTTCCTTGAAGGCGAGCGCCATCATCGCGCCGTCGCGATACCACGGCTTCAGATACACGAAAAAATTCGGCACCGGCCCGGCGGGCGTGACGTTCACAAGCAATTCCTGATGCAGTACGCGTAGCACGCGCGGGAATTTTTTCCTGGCAAACGCGGGCAGCCTCACCGGCCGCCGGGTGCCCTCAATCGCAGTGCGCTGGCCGCCTTCCTCGATCCACACGGCTTGCTCGTCCTCACGGATGACAACCGACGCGCCGCTCGCGGTTTGCAGCGCCACTTCGTAATCGGGCGCTACGATCGTATCGCTGGCGATGGGCCACTCGCGCACGACCGCGCCGGTGCGGGCATCGAGCAGTTTGCCGTCGCGGTAGATGAACTTCGCGCGCTGCCCCATGCCGAAAAGAAAGAAGCGCACATCGGGCAAATCCCGCGCTCCGCCGAAGGTGCTGCGAAAGGCGTCCAACTCCGCGCGATAGGCCGCAAGCCGTCCGGCGGGCGATTCGTCCGCGCGGCAACGCGACCACGGCACAGCGAGCAGGAGCAGAATGGCGAGTGTGGAAATACGAAGAGGGTGCATTTTGGAAGGTGGCATGGGCATTTAGAAAATGAGCCGCACGACCATCACGCGGTCGGGCACGGCGAGCTCGAGAGTGTCGGCATTTGCGAAGGTCTGCACGATTTCATCGCCGTCGTTTGGGATGAAAATGTCCGCGCGTTTCACCGGTTTCGTGAGTCTCAGCGTCGCGGGCATGGGCGGCGCGAGCGGCACGCGACGCCACGGTTTGTGGCTCGTGTCGTCGAGCGCGATGTCATGCCAGATGATGAGCAGAAAGGTGCCGTCGCTGCGCTGGAGCGCGAAATGATGGACGTACTGCACGCGGTCGAAGCCCTTCGCCGCGCGCACCGTGAGGTCGCCGGGGAGCGGCACCGCTTTGAAATCCGCGCGCACATTTGGCTCCGCCGTGAGCGCGAGGAGCCGGCGCAGCGCGTGGAAGGCGGGCTTTGGCGAAAGGTCGAATCGCACGAGACCGAAATTTGCCTCGCGGTCGCCGGGCTTGTTCCACTCGTCCAGAAACTCGTAGCTGAATGTGCGCTGCACGCCTTTGCGGAAATACTCGCAGAACAAGCGGGGCAGATACTTCGCGTGCGCGGCCTCGCTCGGGCCGTCGAGAAAAGTCGAATAGCCGGTCTCGGTCGCGGCCATCGGCTTCGGCGTGAAAGGCGGCGCGTACACGTCGAAGGCGTAAGGCGACTCGTCCATGTTCGCGCTCGGGTGCCCGCCGTGCCATGTGTGTTTCTCCACGCCCGCGTAGGGGAACGGATTGCTGAAGGGATTGCCGCCGGGATACGGATGGAAATTTCCCCAGTCCACGAAATCGGTGAGCGCGCCTTTGCCGAAGGGCGACTTCGTATCGTAGCCGTAGGTCTTGCCGAGCGCTGGCCCCAGCACCGTGAGCGCGCGCAGCTCCGGGTCCGCCTTCACCGCCGCGTAGAGGTCTTTTTGAAAAGCCACGACGCCCGCGATGATGCCCGCATCGCCTTGCTCCGCGCCTTGTCCCGCGTAGCTGCGCTGGTTGTTCTTCCAAAATAAATCCGGCTCGTTCGGCCCCTCGATAGCGACGATCCGCGCGCCGCCGGCGTTCGCCTTTTTGATCGTGTCGAGCGAGGCGGCGATGGGTTTGTCCGCATCCACCAGAACCGTCGCGCGGATGCCGAGCTTGCCAAGTTCCACCAGCCGTTGGCTGAACCCATCGCGCACCTGCCGGATGCCGCTCTGCATCAGCCGCTGCTTCACCTTTTCAAACGCGAAACCATACGGCGTATCGGGATAAGTCCAGTGCGTGCAGACGCCGATGGATTCAGCGAAACGATCCGATGGTTGCGTCGCAATCTCGGCGCGGGCGACCGCGGCGACGAGGAGGAGTGAAAGGGTGCGCGTGAGCGAAGACATAAAGTCCGCAGGCTACTTCAGCCGCGAGGCTCGCGCCTAGTCTGCAACTGGCGCCATCGCGATTGTCATCACGAAGCGGCAACGCTCAGGATTGCGCTAGGAAAACGCGCCCATTTTCCGTCCTCATCCTGACCACTCTCGCCGCTGCCGCACCCGTTTGCCGAGCTGCGGACGACAAGGTGTTCGCCGATTTTGAAGGTGCCGATTACGGCGCGTGGAAAGTCGAAGGCACGGCGTTTGGAAACGCTCCGGCGCGCGGGAAATTTCCTGATCAATGGGTGGTCGAAGGCTTTCGCGGGCAGGGTCTGGCGAACTCTTTCAAAGGCGGCGACGGGCCGACGGGGAAACTGACTTCGCCGGAGTTTCCGATCGAGCGGAAGTTCATTTCGTTCCTCATCGGCGGCGGGGGATGGGAGGGGAAGACGTGCATCAATTTACTCGTCGATGGCAAAATAGTGCGCACGGCGACGGGGCCGAACACCGAATCCGGCGGCACCGAAAAACTGGAACCGGGCGGCTGGGATGTGAGCATGTTCGCGGGCAAGACCGCGCGCCTCGACCGAGGCTGGCGCGGACGGCGGCAACTTCCTTTTCGAGTGCCCCGACATTTTTGAATTGCCGCTCGATGGCGATGCGAAAAACACGCGCTGGATTCTCGGCGCGGGGCCAATACGGAATACGCCGTCGGCACTTTCGACGGACAGAAATTCACCGCCGAAACGCCGAAGCTGCGCGGCCATCGCGGCGGGAAACCGAATGCGCGATCTTACATCGATTGGGATTACTACGCGCCCCAGACCTTCAGCGACGAGCCGCACGGACGCCGCGTGCAAATCGGTTGGTTTCAAACGCTGACGCCGGGTCATCCACAAACTCGGCGAGCGCGGCAGCCACCGCCCTGCGGCCGCTCCGATACTTCGCCGCCAGCATCTCAACGAACCGGGCGTCGGTAAAGCTGCTGGCGACGGAACTCATCGGCCCCATGCTCAGTTGGTCGTAAAGCATTGCCGCGATCTTGTGCTTGCGGAAGAAGTGCCGCCACGGGCCGACCGAAAGGTTGCCGACCTGTTTTGCCGCATTTTTGAAGGGCAGAGGCGGACATCAATATTTTTGACGATTAGTGTTCCCGTCGAGACGCTGACAATGGCTGGTGCCACAGCGCACTCCAACCATGACCACCAGGCCTGAAATCTCTGCGACCGCAAACGCCATCGAGGGCGCGGTTCGCGCCCGTGGCGCGAGGCTCGTCGCGCTCGCGGGCTTGCCGGGTGCGGGGAAAAGCACGGTCACCGAGGCGCTGTGCGCGCGCTGGCAGCCCGGGGTCCGGCTCGTCCCGATGAGCGACGACCGGGTCGAGACGCACGTGGTCGTCGAGGACGAGCAGGGGCGCCGCGCGGTGCACTTCCAGGAGTGGTGGGTGCGCCTGCACGCCGGCCTGCCCGCGCTGGAGATCCTGCCCATCGGCGCCGAGGACGCGAAGCCGGCGCCCGGCGTGCTCGAGGCCCTGGCCCAGGCGGACGTCATCGTCCTGCCGCCGTCGAACCCGGTGGTCTCG
>JANXWQ010000500.1 GCA_025351065.1 Chthoniobacter sp.
GGAGCGCGGCGTGCGCGAGAGCGGCGACTGATCGACCATCACCACCTGCTCGATCTTGTGCGCGCCAAGCAGCTTCTTCAGCGCGCCCGGTGCTTCCTCCGTCGAGAGGTTTTTGGCCGCGAGCAGATTTCCATAAAGCACGTCATGCACGAGCGTGCTCTTGCCCGAGCCCGACACGCCGGTGACGCACGCCAGCACGCCCAGCGGAAACTCCACGTCGATGGCGTGCAAGTTGTGCTCCTTCGCGCCTTTCACCGAAATGAAACCTTTCGGCTTCCGCCGCTTCGTTGGGACGGGGATCGACTTGGCACCAGTGAGGTAATCCGCGGTCAGCGATTGTAGCGGCGGTCTATGACCGTCGCCATCTTCCCCGTGAAAGCTCACGTCCGCAGGAACGCGTGCGACGGTCATAGACCGCCGCTACAAGCAGTGGGGCTGACCGCACCTCCAGTTTCCGTTTGTAAATGCGGGCCGCGGGCGAATAGTTCCCGCCATGCAAACTCTGCAGCTCCTGGGCACGGCCCTCGGCCTCGCGTCGCTCGCGGGGCTAAATCTCTACCTCACCGTCTTCGTCACGGGCCTCGCCATCCAGCAGCATTGGATCGACGTGACGCAGACGTATCCCGAACTCGCGATCCTCGCGCACCCCGCGATCCTCGCCATCTCCGGCGTGCTTTATCTGCTCCAGTTTTTCGCGGACAAAGTGCCGTGGGTCGATTCGCTGTGGGACGCCGTGCACACGGTCATCCGCCCGGTCGGCGGCGCGTTTCTCGCCATCCGCGTGCTCGGCACGCCGGACCCGATTTTCGACGTGATCGCGGCGCTTCTCGCAGGCGGCGTGACGCTGATGACGCACGGCATGAAGGCCGGCACGCGGCTGGTCGTGAATCACTCGCCGGAGCCGTTTTCAAACATCGCGCTGAGCGTGACCGAAGACGTGGCCGTGGTCGGCGGGCTGGCGCTGATCTGGCACGATCCCGTGCTCGCGCTCGTCGTTTTCTCGCTCGTGCTGATCGCCATCGGTTTCTTCGGTCCGAAGCTCTGGCGCGCGGTGAAAGTGCATGCGTGGCTCATTTGGAAAAAGGTCACGTCACCGGCGGCGGATCATCTCGAAACGGAGCTGCCGAAAACGCTGCCGCACGAACTCGACATCGCGCACTTCAGCGTGAATCTCGAACGCGATCCCATCGCCTGGGCCGTGCCCGGCGTCAGTGCCTCGGCGCGCAACATTCCCGGCAATCTTTTCGGCTACCTCATCGCCACCGAGCACCCCACTCCGAAGCTCGCCTTTGTCGCAAAACGCCGCTTCCGCCATCTCGCCGAGGAGCTCGACCTCGCCACCTACAAGCTCGCGCACGAGCCGAAATTCCTGAGCGAAAACCTCGTGCTCTACAGCCTCGAAAAGAAACCGAAATACATCTTCGTCTTTGCCCGCAGCCAGCGCCCGCTGGTGAAAGCGCTCGCGGCTTCCTTGCAAGAGCGGCTGACCGTTTCACCCTCTCCAGCCGAGGCCGCGCCCGCTGCCGCGGAGCCTGCTGCCGTCGCCTGACCGCGCCGCTACTCGACGCCGAAACACGCCGGGCTCGCGGTGCCGCAAAGCGCAATAAAATCCTCCCACTTCAACTCCAGCCACGGGTCGCTGGCCTTCACATACTGCATCGTGGCCTCGGCGATTTCCCGGCCCGCGCGCTCGACATTGCGGCTGATGGTGGCGATGCCGCAGCCGAACATTTTCGCGAGCTCGACGACGTGGAGCCCATCCGTGTGCGTGAGCTGCAGCAGCACGAAATCCTCCGCCGGGCACGCCAGGAACGCGGCTTCGATCGCCTCGCGCATGAGTTGCAGGAGCGGCACCTCCGCCGGATCCGTCGGGTTTGCCACCAAGTCGGCACCATCGCCGTCGGGCCCGGCGGGGTCTCCGGCGATCACCACATTCGACCAGCGCTGGCCTCGTCGCTGGCGGGAGACCAGTGCGTTGAGAGTGATCGTGTTTAGAAAAGTGCTCAGCGCGCACATGCCGTTGTAGCGCGCCAGTTTCGGCCCGGTGCCGTTCTGCGAGGCCACGCAGTCCGACCAGAGTTCCGCGACGATTTCGCCGGCCAGAGGCGGCGGCGCGCCAGAGCCCTGGAGAAAAGCCAGCAGCGGCTCGCGATAAGCCTTCTGCAAATGCGCCAGGGCGGAGGTCTTCCCTTCGAGACATTCTTGGACGAGATGAAAATCGTCGGTATGGGATTGCGCGTCTTGCACGGCCGGAATCGTTAAGAGTCTCGGCGGGAATCGACAATGACAAAGTGGGGGAATGCGAGCGCGGGAGGGGAGGTGGCGCGGCCTCCCCCAAGGCCGCGCCACCCACGTTCCCGAAACCGCGCCAGATGAGCGTTAAGAGCCTCATGCCCGCCCCGCCTCCTCCGCTCAGCCACGTTTTCCCCGCTGCCGGCCACCTGCCGCCTAACTCTGCACTCCCATCTCCTAACGCTCATCTGTCGATTTCAAAGGCTCCTCCCAACAACCCACTTCCTTTGACCGTTAAACGCGCGAGTTTTGCTTTTTTCCAAAAAATCTTTGTTTTCAGTGAGAAAAAGTTTCGTCGCAAAAAAAGTAA
>JANXWQ010000396.1 GCA_025351065.1 Chthoniobacter sp.
TGTGGCCAAAGACGGCACCGGCACCGTGCGCGCGAAGGCGTGGAAAAAGACCGACGCCGAGCCCGAGGCCTGGACGCTCGAAGTCCCTGTGAAAACCGCGCACACCCACGGCTCGCCCGGCCTCTTCGGCTTCTCCCCGCAGGAGCAGCGCGCCTGGATCGACAACATCGCCGTCACGCCGAACCAGTAGGCGGCGTGCCGGGCTGAAAGCGCGGCCGCCCCAGCGCGGCCTAAGTTTTTTCCCGCTGGCGGCATCACTCCCGTCAGCCATTTTACGCGATGCCCTCCGCCCACGACTTTCACACCGCCCTCACCCGCCGCACCTTTCTCCGGCAGAGCACCACAGGGCTCGGTGCGCTGGCGCTGGCGTCGCTGCTGCGGCCGGGACTTTTCGGCATGGAGCCGGGCACGGGTGCGGCGGTGCCGGGCGCGTTGCAGCATTTGCATTTTGCGCCGAAGGCGAAGCGGATCATCTATCTGTTCATGTCGGGTGCGCCGTCGCATCTCGATCTTTTCGACCCGAAGCCGAAGCTGACCGAGATGACCGGCAAAGATTTGCCGGACAGCGTGCGCAAAGGCCAGCGCATCACCACGATGACGAGCGGGCAGAAAAATCTGCTGTGCGTGGGCTCGCCGTTTAAGTTCGCGAAGTACGGCCAGGCCGGCATGGACATCTCCGAGCTGCTGCCGAACCTCGCGAAGATCGCGGACGACTGCACCTTTGTGCGCTCGGTTTTCACCGACCCGATCAACCACGATCCAGCCGTCACTTTCTTCGCCAGCGGCAGCCAGCAGCCGGGCCGCCCGACGATGGGCGCGTGGCTCGCCTACGGGCTCGGCAGCGGCAACCGCGACCTGCCGAGCTTCGTCGTGCTGACCAGCGGCGGCGGCGGGCAGACTTTGCAGACGCGCTACTGGGGCCCCGGTTTTTTGCCGGCGCAGTACGGCGGCGTGCAGTTTCGCAACGCGGGCGACCCCGTGCTTTTCACCTCAAACCCGCCGGGCATCAGCGCCACCACGCGCCGCCAGCTCCTCGATGCGACGAACGATCTCAATCGCCTCGCGCAGGCCGATCTCGGCGACCCGGCGATCACCGCGCAGATCGAAAACTACGAACTGGCCTTTCGCATGCAGACCAGCGTGCCCGAGCTGACCGACCTCTCGAAGGAACCGCAATCCGTGCTCGACCTTTACGGCGCAAAACCGGGCCAGCCGAGCTTTGCCAACAACTGCCTGCTCGCCCGCCGCCTCGCCGAGCGCGATGTGCGGTTCATCCAGCTTTGTCATCGCGACTGGGATCACCACGGCGGGCTGCCCGCGGGCCTGCGCCAAAAATGCCTCGAGACAGATCAGGGCGCAGCGGCGCTTATCACAGACTTGAAACAGCGCGGTCTGCTCGACGAAACGCTCGTCATCTGGGGCGGCGAATTTGGCCGCACGGCCTACTCGCAGGGCGACATCAAGCCGGACAATTTCGGGCGCGACCATCACCCGCGCTGCTTCACCATGTGGATGGCTGGCGGCGGCGTGAAGCGCGGCTACGTCCACGGCGAGACCGATGAGTTCGGCTACAACATCGTCCGCGATCCCGTGCATGTGCATGACCTCCACGCCACGCTGCTCCAGCTCCTCGGCGTAGATCACAAGCGCATGACTTTCCGCCACGAAGGCCGCGACTACCGGCTCACGGATGTGTCCGGCGAAGTGGTGAAGGCGCTGCTCGCGTGAGCTGGCTCCGCCTGTTCGCCGGTCTGCTCGCGGTCGAGTTGCACGCGGCGCAACTCGAAGTGCTCGACGTGCCCGGCTCGACGCTGCGGGGCAATCCGCTCGGCGATCCGACCGCGCGCCGCGTGGCGGTGTTTCTTCCCGCTGGCGCCGACGCCCGCGCGCCCATGCCGCTCGTCATTTATCTGCCCGGCTGGGGCGGCTCGTCGGAGGACGCCATCGCGCAGGGCAAAGGCGGATGGTTCGGCACCGTCATCGACCGCCTCGCCGCCGACGGCCTCGCGCTGCGCCTCGCCGTGGTCGATGGCCGCTCGCGTTTCGGCGGCAGCCAGTTTCTCAATTCCACGGCCACCGGACGCTACGCGGATTACGTCGCGGAGGAAATCGTACCCGCCCTCCGCGCGCGCTACGCCGTGGTGCAAGGCGGACGCGCCGCGTGCATCGTCGCCGGACATTCCAGCGGCGCGTACGGCGCGCTGCTGCTCGCGATGAATCGCCACGCGGACTTCGCCGCCGTCGTCGCGCTTTCGCCCGACAGCGATTTTGAAACGACCCACCGCCCGCTCGCCGAGCAGCCCTCCGTCCGCGCGGTGACCCGCGCGCAGCTCGACGCCGCCACCGCTCCCGCCGACCACGCGCGCCTGCCCGACGACGGCCTCGCCCGCCTCATCATGGGCCTGTGCGCCAACTACGCGCCTGCCGCCGGCCAGCCCGGCAAATTCGAGTGGCTCTACGACGACGCGGGCCACTGGCGCACGGAAGCCTGGCAGCGCTGGCTCGACCTCGATCCCCTCACCCTCGTTCGCAAACGCGCCGACGCCTTCGCGCCCGCCCAGCGCATCTACCTCGACGGCGCGGAGCACGACGAATTCGGCGCGAACATCGGCGCGCGCAAAATCCACGAAATCCTTCGCACCCGCGAAGCGCCCGCCACTTTCTACGAAGCGCCCGGCCACCACAGCGACCATCTCCCCGAGCGGCTCGCGCGCGGCCTCGCATGGGTCTTCGGCAAAACCGCCCGCGACCTGCCGCGCACTAGCGAGGCCGGAGTAATTCAGCAATAATCCGCCACATGTTGCGCTTCATCGTCACTGGCCTTTTCGCCGCCGCCTGCCTAGCCGTCAACGACGCTCGTGCGGCGGAGTTTGAGAAAGTGGTGCAGCCGTTTTTCAAGGAACACTGCTTCCGCTGCCACGGCGAAAAAAAGCAGAAGGGCGACCTGCGCATGGATACGCTTTCGCAGGATTTTTCGTCGCCAAAATTCGCGATGCACTGGGCCGACATCATGGATCGCATCAGCGCCGCGGAGATGCCGCCGGAGGACGAGGATCAGCCCAAGGCGGACGACGCGGCGCGCGTGGTCGAGTGGATTTCCGCGCAGCTCAACGAAGCCGAAGCCGCACGGCAGGCCACGGCGCAGCGCGTCACTTTCCACAAGCTGACGCGCGACGAATACGCGCGCACGATTCGCGATTTGCTCGGCGTGAACTACGACGCGCGCGATCCGGGCGGGCTGCCGGAAGACCCGGACTGGCAGGGCTTCGAGCGCATCGGCTCCGTGCTCACGATCTCGGCGGCGCATGTGGAAAAATATCTCGCCGCCGCGGAGACGGTGCTCGGCGAGGCGCTGGCGCTCGGCCCGCCGCCCAAGAGCACGACGGTGCGGTGGACACCGTCCGACCGGCGCGTGCGCTGGGATCTCGCAGCGGAGTTTCGGGCGAAAGGAATTCTCGAAAAGGCGCGCATTGACCTCGTGCCCAACAACGGCGCGCTGGATGCGCTGGATTTGAAAATCGAAATGACGGGCGAATACGCAGTGCGCGTGAAACTGAGCGGCCTGCGCGCGGTCGGCGGCCGCGCGGCGCGGCTGCGGCTCTACGCGACCGATTTGAACCGCACGCTTTTCGAGCAGGACGTGGAGGCGGCGGAAGACGCGCCGGTGACGTTGGAATTCCGCACGCATCTGCCGGCGGGCACGCATCTCATCCGCGTCGTGAACGCGGTGCCGGGGCCGAACCCCGAGGAGCGCGCCTCGCGCCCGCTGAACTCGAAGCCGTTTTTTAAAATGGCCGCGCGCCAGCCGTGGCAGATCAAGCTGACCGACGACGACGGCCAGCCGATCTGGCCCACGCTGCTGCTCGACTCGATCGAGTGGGAAGGCCCCATGCAGGCTTCCTGGCCGCCGCCCGCGCATCAGCACATCTTTTTCGGCGGCGACGGTGCGACGAAGGATGTGGCGTATGCCCGCGAGATTCTGTCGCGCTTCGCCGCGCGGGCGTGGCGTCGTCCGGTGCAAACAGCGGAGGTGGATCGGCTCGTCGGACTCGTCGAAAATGCGCAGAAGCTCGGCGACAGTTTCGAGTCCGCGGTGAAGACGGGCCTGCTCGCGGTGCTGTGCTCGGAGAGTTTCATCTACCTCGTGGAAGGCACGCCCGCCGCGCCCGCCGCCAAGCTCACCGACTACGAACTCGCCGCGCGCCTTTCGTATTTTCTGTGGAGCACGATGCCCGACGAGCACCTGCTCGACCTCGCCCGCGCCGGCACGCTGCACCAGCCCGACACGCTGCGCGCCGAAGTCCGCCGCATGATGCACGGCACGAAGGCGCTCGCGTTTGCCGATTCGTTTCCGCGCCAGTGGCTGCAACTGCGCCGCGTCGGCATGTTCGAGCCGGACAAAAAGATTTACCCCGACTACGACGAGTATCTGGAGAAAAGCATGGTCGGCGAAACGACCGCGTTTTTTCGCGAAGTGCTGCAACAAAATCTCGGCCTGCGCGAGTTCCTCGACTCCAACTGGACGATGCTCAACGAGCGGCTCGCCGTGCATTA
Organism: Chthoniobacter sp.; assembly: GCA_025351065.1. Taxonomy (GTDB): domain Bacteria; phylum Verrucomicrobiota; class Verrucomicrobiia; order Chthoniobacterales; family Chthoniobacteraceae; genus Chthoniobacter. The sequence continues at coordinate 4,555 of JANXWQ010000396.1, forward strand.
CGACATCGGCGGCGTGCATGGCGAAACGCTCCAGCGGGTTGCGTTGAAAACGGAGGATCAGCGCGGCGGTCTGCTCACGCAGGCGTCCGTGCTCAGCCTCACCTCCGACGGCACGCGCCACCGCCCCGTGCATCGCGGAAAGTGGGTGCTCGAATCCATCATCGGCAAGCCGCCGCCACCGCCGCCCGCCAACGTGCCCGCCATCAAAACCACCGCGCCCAATTCGCCCAAGACCTCGCTCCGCGCCAAGTTGGAGGCGCACAAGGACGACGCCAACTGCGCCGCCTGCCATCGCAAAATCGACCCGCTCGGCCTCGCCTTCGACAACTACGACGCCATCGGCCACTGGCGCACCGAGGAGGCCGTGCGCGACGGCGCGGGCGAAAACCCCCGGCTCGATCCCAGCGGCGAACTCCCCGACGGCCGCAAGTTCGCCGATGCCGCCGCCCTGAAAAAGCTCCTGCTCGACGACCTCGACAAATTCGCCACCGCCTTCACCGAAAAGCTCGCCACCTACGCCCTCCGCCGCGCCATGACCTTCGCCGACCGCCCCGAGCTAAAACGCATCGCCGAGCAGACGAAAGCCGGCGGCTACCCCGCCGCCGCGCTCGTCGAGCAACTCGTGCTCAGCGATCTTTTTCAAAAGCGTTGATCGGGGGAGCTTGTAAAAATTGGGAAGCAAGCTGCGCCTGAAACTCAACATCGGCAGCATGCGAGAAAACCCGCGCCACCGTCCGGTGCTGGCCTCGCTGGAAAATGAACGGGCATCTGCGGGACTTTCACGGTATCGAAACAGCGTCCGACTTAGAAAAACACCGCAACCCATCCTCCCCTCTCCATGCCTTCCTTCGACATCGTCTCAGAAATCGACACCCAGGAAATCGACAACGCCATCAATCAGGCGCGCAAGGAACTGGCCACGCGCTTTGATTTCAAAGGCAGCCCGGCGAGCATCGGGTGGAATGAAAAGGAATCGACGATCGAGTTGAAGGCGGCCGACGGCACGCGGCTGAAGGCGCTGCATGAGCTGGTGGTCGGGCGGCTGGCGAAACGCAACATCGACCTGCGCAACGTGGAGCGGAAAGACCCGGTGATTTCGCCGCTGGGTCACGCGACGCAGGATTTTGTCATCAAGCAGGGGCTCGACGGCGAGAAGGCGAAGGAGATCGTGAAAGCGGTGAAGGCCACGGACTTCAAGGTGCAGTGCGCGCTGCAGGAGCGGCAAATCCGTGTGACGGGCAAGAAGCGGGATGAACTGCAGGAAGTGATCGCCTTTTGCCGTGGCCGCGACTTTGAAGTGGTGCTCGGCTTTAAGAACTTCCGCGAGTAACTGCGCGGCACTTACTGACCCATTGCGTCGTGGATTTCCGGGAGGGCTTCGCCGAGCACGGAGTTATGATCCGCGCCGCCTGGGACGACGGGCGGTAGGGACGGCCGTGGTAGATCATGGCCTGCTGGCCCACGAGCAGGAGCAGCGGGATCGCGATACTTAGCAGCACGACGATTTTGCAGACGAACCAAGCCATTTTGCGGAGGATCGCTTTGGTCATTGGCCTCTTAGTTTCCTGCGCGGCTATAATAACCCGCGCGCCAGCCGGGCGGGTTATTTCCAGTCGAGCGCGGCGAGGATTTCGTCCTTCTTCACGCGGTCGGTGTAGTCGGCGAAAGTCTCGCCGGGCTGTTTGCCGATGTCATAGACGCGGAGGAGTTTGTCGATGAAGAGGTGCACGTCCTTGGCGATGATCTTGCCTTTGAGCAGCGAGTTAAAGCGGCGGTCTTTGCCGAGCCGTCCGCCGATGAAGGCGTCGAACGCATCGACCGGCACGCCGTTCACTTTCGTCTGCGCGCCGCGAAAGCCGATGTCGGCGATCTGATGCTGGCCGCAGGAACTGGGGCAGCCGCTGAAGTGGATGCGGATTTTGTCCTGGTACCAGCCGGAGTTGGTCTCGAGCTGGGTGATGAGTTCGAGCATGCGGTTCTTCGTCTCGGCGACGGCGAGGTTGCAGAACTCGATGCCGGTGCAGCTCACGCAGCCCTTGCGAAAATTGGTGGGCTGGTAGTCGAGGCCGAGCGCGTCGAGGTCGGCCTTGAGCGCGGCGAGCTGAGCCTCGGGGATGTTGATGATGATGAGGTTCTGCTTGTTCGTGAGGCGGATCTGATCCAGCCCGGCGGCGCAATATCTCGCGGCGAGCGCGCCGACTTTGGCGAGGGTGCCGTTGCGGATGCGTCCGCCCGGAAAGCAGATACCGACCCAGTAAAGATCGCCCTGCTTTTGCTTGTGAATGCCGATGTGGTCGGTCTCCTGATCCTTGATGACGGGAAAATCCGTGTGCCGCTCCAGCTTGAAGCTGAGGAATTTTCCGATCTCCTCGGTGACGTACTCGACGCCGCCCTTTTTGACCCAATCGGCGATGAGAAATTTCAACCGCGCGCGCTGGCGCTGATGCCGGTAGCCTTGGTCGCGGTAGATTTTGCTGACGGCCTCGGTGACGGGCCAGACCTGCTCCGGCTTGACGAAAACCGGCAGCATTTGCGCGAGATGCGGCGACGACGAAAGCCCGCCGCCGACCTTGATGCCATAGCCGCGTTCCTCCACGCCGTTAACCGTGCGCTTGAGGCCAAAGAAGCCGAGGCAGTTGATGTCGGGCTGCGCGCAGTGGATGCAGCAGCCGGAGACACTGATTTTGTATTTGCGCGGGAGGTTGGAAAAGTCGCGATTGTTTTCCAGCGCGGCGTTGACTTCAAGCATCTGCGGGGTGGCGTCGATGATCTCCTCCGGGTCGATGCCGGCGACCGGGCAGGCGACCACGTTGCGCGCGATGTCGCCGCACGCGCCGCTCGTCGCGATGCCGACGGTGGCGAGTTCGGAGAAAATCGCGGGGATCTCCTCGATGCGCAGCCAGTGGTACTGGATGGTCATGCGCGTGGTGATGTCGCAGAAGCCGTGGCCGAAACGGTCGGCGATCTCCGAGAGCTTCGCCGCCTGCGCCGCGGTGACCTGCCCGCCGGGCAGCCGCAGGCGCATCATGAAATACCCGCTGTCCTTCGGCTTCTGCCGATAGACGCCGTACCATTTCATCCGGTCGAAATCGTCCGCGTCGATCGAGGCGAAGCCGGTTTTCGCGTAGCGGTAGATGTCGTGGATGACGTCGAGGCCGTCCTTGTCGAGCTTCATTTTCTCCTGCGGGGTGAGCGGGATGAGGCCCTGTTTGACGGCGGCAAAGTTCGGTTGGATGTCGGTCATGGCTTTTGAAAAAGGGGTGGCAAAGTATCGGCGGCGATTTTGAAAGCAAGGCCAGAGTCCCCGTATGTCACACCCAGCAGCCGCATGGCGGACGGAGCGCAGGCGTCCCGCCAATACTGCTTCGCCCTTGCCCACGCCCGTCCCACCTGCTCTCCTCCCCACATGGCCCTACTCTCCACTACGCCGCGCGATGGGAGCCGGTCGTATATTCACAAGTTAGGCGATTTCGCGCGCTCTTGATTATGCCAGGCATCCGTTTCTCTAGTTCACCCGCCGGCTGTGATCGTCGCCACTGGCTCACCGAGGACGATATTCGAGTAGTTCTTTCCCGACTGCCAGCCGATGCCTACACGCGACTTCGCGCAGTCCACTTCAACGATCGTAGCCGCGGTGCGCGCACACTCGGCTACGTCAACATGGGTCATCGCGAGATAGCTATTTGTGCGCTCCCGCCACGAATGAGTCTTACCCGCTTTCTCGTGCGCGGCCAGTCACCTGCCGCTTTCGGCGCACAGCGCGGAGCACAGTGGCCGGCTCTCGCCATCCGACGCTTTATGCTCTACGATGTATTCCTCCACGAGCTAGGTCACCTGCAACTCGTCAACCCACGCACCAACGATGCGCGGCGTCGCTTTGCTATGGAGCGTCTCGCTCAGGAGTTCGCCGACAGTTGGCGGCACGCATTGTGGGCAGAGCACTTTGAGCATCCAGACCCAGTCCACAACTCACCCAGCGATGAACGCACCGAACAACTCCAACCAATCGCCTAACCATGCGCTGCAGCGAACTGCTCCGGCTGTCACGCTGGCTGCTTCCGGCCTCCGCCTTGCCCCACCATGCAGCCAGCGCGCCAGCCTCCGCAGTCGCTGAGCTTGGGGTCGTTAGACGCATCTGCGCGCATCCTTTTGAAAGCCACCACCAAAAGCACGATGAACATCTCAGACGAGCTAGCAAACCTTCAAAAGCTCCATCAGCAGGGAGCGCTTTCTGAGCGGGAATTCGCTGAGGCCAAGCGTCGAGTGCTTAACAGTCCTGCGCCTCTCCGCCCTATTGAGCGTGACAGCCACATTCAGCGACCTTCACGCCCGGATTTTCTTTCGGAGGTGGCCAAGCAATACTTCCTATACAAAGCTGTTTCCGGTCTCGTTGGCTTTGTTTTCGTTCTCGTTATCTTCTTCAGGTTCCTTTTTGCCGATGATAACGCAATTCCAACGCTGATGCCAACAACAGGCTATCGAATATGAGGATTCCGTGATTGCGTTATTGGGCAAGGCTCTGAGCTACAGAAAGTGACCGGCCCAGGCACCGCAGCGAACCAATGAAGGGCTAAGCTTCCCCATACAATCCCGCCTGCGGAAAAGTTATCCGATCTGCACAGACTGATTGCTGGCTGTGCGGCGCTTTTTCTTGCGCGGGTTTTACGGACTGGGGAGGATGGATGGAATGATGCCGCGCCCATTTTTTCAACCCTGACCACGGGGGGAGGAGGACGGTGAGCGGGCCGGTGTACCGGGTGCGGGGGCTGCTGCATCCGCTGCTGGAATCGACGCAGGTCTATTACCTCTACACGGCGCTGCTGGAGCTGGCGGACGAGGGCGCGGTCGGGCTGGCGTGGGACGCGGGGAGCCGGGGGGCGGACTACGCGATCACGATGGAGCTGGAGCGGGTCGCCGATGGAGCGCGGCGGCGGGTGTGCTTTGACATTCACGACCGGAGCTATCTTTTTTTTGAGCCGGAGCTGCGGGCGTGCGACGTGTATTTCAAGCGCAGCTATCATGCGCCGGATATGGCGCAGCTCGCGCCGGAGCTGAGGGCGAAAGTGGTGGCGTTTGGGCCGATTTTCGGGCCGGGCAACCGCTCGGCAATCGTGCCGCTGGCGGCGGGCTGGCTGCGCTACGCGGTGGCGAATCCACGCAAGGCGAAGGCGGGCGCGCGGCAGCTCACGGATTTTCTGCGGCTTCCGGTGACGGGCGCTTTTGAGCGCGGGCCGGAGCATGAGATGCCGGCGCGGGTGCTGCTGCAGACGCGGCTGTGGTCGGAGGCGGAGGTGACGGCGCCGCCTTTCGCGCCGGAGATCAATGAGGAGCGGGTGGGCGTGGTGCGGGCGCTGCGGCGGGCGCTGGGGGAGCGGTTTGTGGGCGGGGCGCTGGCGACGCCGTTCGCGCTGCGGGAGTTTCCCGATGTGGTCTGCCACTGGGACACGCGGCGCTCGGCTTACCTGAAGACGATGCAGACGTGCCTGGTCGGGATTTACACAAAGGGGCTGCATCACGCGACGGCGTGGAAGCTGGGCGAGTATGTGGCGGCGTCGATGTGCGTGGTGGCGTCGGAGCTGCGCAATGATTTTCCCGAGCCGTTCACCGCGCCGCGAAACTGCCTGCCTTTCACCACGGGCGAGGAGTGCGCGGCGCAGTGCCTGCGGCTGCTGGAGGATCGAGAGCTGGCGCGGGCGATGGTGCGGGCGAACCACGCTTACTACACGGAGCACGTCCGCCCGGCGAAGCAGCTCCGCCGCTGGCTCGACCACGCTTTTGCGACCGCAAAAACGCAGCCCGCTACGCCGTCTTGAGTTCCAAGTCGCTGTCGCTGGACGCTTCGGAGGGCGCGGGCGGCGGCACGGTCTGGGCGGCGCTGAGGCGCACCCATTCCTGGAGCGTCTCGGTCTGGGTGACGGTGCGCGTGGCGGGGGCCGCGCCGCCGAGGAGGACGATGCGCACGGTGTCGAGCAGGATGAAGGCATCGAGAAACAGGCTCATGTGTTTCATGTAGTAGAGGTCGTACTCGAGCTTGCGGCGGCCATCGGCGACGGACGCGCCGTAGGGGTAGCTGACCTGCGCCCAGCCGGTGATGCCGGGCTGCACCATGAGGCGCTCTTGGTAAAAGGGAATCTCGACGGCGAGCAACTGGATGATTTCCGGGCGCTCGGGCCGCGGGCCGACGAAGGACATGTGGCCGCAGAGCACCTGCCAGAGCTGCGGGATTTCATCGATGCGGTAGCGGCGGAGGAAGCGGCCCACGAAGGTGACGCGCGGGTCGTTCTGGCCGCACCACTGGATGCCGTTTTTTTCCGCGTCCGTGCGCATGGTGCGGAGCTTGGTCATGTGAAAGTTGCGCCCGAACCGCCCGGCGCGCGTCTGGCGGTAGAAGATGGGGCCGGGCGAGGTGAGGCGGATGGCGAGCGCGGCGAGGGCGACGACCGGTGCGCCGAGGGTGAGGCCGAGCACCGAGCAGATGATGTCGAAAAGGCGCTTGACCTTCTTGATGTAGAGCAGGTGCGGCTCGCCGCTGGCATTGAGCAGCCACTCGGAACCGATGAGTTCGAGCGGCACGTACTGCTCGATCTCCTCGCACAGAATGACGAGCGGCATGACCGAGACGCCGGAGTAGCGCAGCTTGCAAAAATGCCGCGTGAGGGTGGCGTCACCGAGGCACTTGTTGGTGCAGAGGACGCGGTCGATTTTCTCGCGCTTCACGATTTCAGCGAGGTCCTCGACTTTGCCCAAAAAGCGCGCCTGCCCAGCGGGCTGGTAGCCGTTGAAGGCGACGACGCCGGCGAGTTCGAGATTGTGCCCGCCGAAGTTGCCGAAGAGGCGCGTCTCCACTTCGTCGAACGCGCTGGTGACGATGTAGGCCACGCGCTCGCGGGCGGTGCGCAGCGCGTGCAGCAGGAAAATGTGATGCACGAGAATGCCGACGAACGCGACGCTCGTGCCGAGGAAGACGACGCCGCGGCCCGGCGGCTTGGCCGAGAGCGCGTAAGAGCCGCCGATGACCACCAGCACCGCCGCGACCGTGCAGCCGAGCAGGATGAACGACCGCTCAAACGCCCCGCGGTGCGCGCTGTGCGTGGAGTAGAGGCCCACAATGTAGATCATCGCGGAAAAAACCACGCCGCCGAGCACAAGCATGGGCCAGTGCGCGCCGAAGGAGCCGTCCGCTTCATCGCCAAAACGCAGGAGCAGGCCGACGACGAAAGCGAGGTAGAAAAGCACCGCGTCGGAGATGAAATGCAACGACACATGGAACCAGTGCTTTCGGAGAATTCCGTTGCTGTTCATGCGGGCGTAGTGGTCGGGAAAATTTGAAGTGCTCTGGGGGGAGAGCGGTGCGCTAAAAGGTTTATGCGCGCGTGGAAAGTGGGGGAAAGCGCGGCGGCTGGCAAGCGCTCATTTTTGACAAAAAACGGGCCGGCGCCGGGCTTCTGCCAGCCGGCGTTTCCAGCTTGCGCCGCGCCCTGTCCGCCGCAAGCCTCCGCACCTCATGCCGCCGCTGTTCGTCCCGCTTTGCTCCGCCCTGGGCTACGCCATCGCCGCGCTGATGTTGAAGCGCGCGACCACCGGCGGCGCGGGGCCATGGCGCGTGAGCTTTCTCACGAACTGGCTGCAAGCCGCCATTTTCTCGCTGCTCTGGCTGTGGCCGACGGCGCATCCGGCCACGGCCACGCATGTCGCGCACGCGGTCATTTCGGGCGCGATTTTTTTCGTCGGGCAGGTCTTCACTTTTCTCGCGCTGAGCCGGGGCGATGTGTCGGTCGCGACACCGGTGCTCGGCTCAAAAGTGGTCTTCGTCGCGCTTTTCACCGTGCTGCTGGGGACCGCCGAGGTGACCGCGGCGATGTGGGCGGCGGTCGCACTCACGGCCTGCGCCACAGCGTTGCTCGGGGTCGGCGGACAGGTGCGGCGCGAGGCGCTTTTGCGCAGCCTGCTCTACGGGTTCAGCGCGGCGGCGGCGTTTGCCTTCACCGACGTACTGCAGCAGCGGTGGGTGAAAGCGTGGGGTTTCAGCCACTACGTGGCCGTCCAGTTTCTCACGGTCGCGGTGCTGTCATTTGGGCTCGTGCCTTTTTTCCGAGAAAGCCTGCGCACGCTGCCCGACACCGCCTGGCGCTGGACTTTCGCCGGCGGCGCGGTGCTCTCGGTGCAGGCGCTGGGCATCGCGTGGAGCATCGTGCACCTCGGGGCCACGGACACGAACGTACTCTACAATTCGCGCGGCGTCTGGAGCGTGGTGCTCGTGTGGACGGTCGGGCACTGGTTCGGCAATACCGAACACAGGCAGGGCCGCGGCGTGATGCTGCGGCGGCTCGCGGGCTCAGCCCTGCTGCTGGCGGCCATCGCGCTCATCGCGCATGGGCACGGCGCTTGAGCGGAAGACGGGCACGAGGAACGGCGCGGTCTCGGGATCGGGCGTGGTGCGATGCGCCTTCGTCTTCGGCGGCGCGTGCTTTCTCGGCGCATGCGGCCTTTTCACCGGGCGGATGGCTTTCGCATCCGGCCCTGTGGCCACGGGCGCGAGCCCCGTGATGACCGCCACCGTGCATTTGAAAACGGGCGCGCTGCCAAATTGCTCGCGCCGCGGGCTGGTGTACCACAGCCGCAGATCCACATCGCCCTCGCCCACCGCCTCGAAGACCCATTTTTCCTGCCCCGCGCTCGCCGCTGTGGCGGGCAGATATTCGCTCGCGACGAGCTTCAGCACCGTGGGGTCGGGAATCTCCGCCAGCCGCCAGCCAAAGCCGCTTTTCTGAATCGACGAGAGCCACACAGTCAGCTGCCCGCCCGGTTTCAGCGCCACGATGTTGCCCTGCTGCGACTCATACAAATCGGCCTTCGCCACAGGCGCGGGCAGCGCGATGGGCGCGAGTTCGCGGCCCGTGGCGGCGTATTTTTTCCCCTGCGGTGCGCTGCACGCTGAGAGTGTGAGAGTGAGGAGGGCGAGTGGGAGGAGAGTTTTCATAGGCATGAACGAGCAAAGCGAAACACGCCCGCCGTTCTGTCCTGCCCGGCCTCCCATGTCCAGCCGCTTATTTGGAAAAAGAGCGCGCCCGCGCGCTTATTCCGCCGGTTGCTCGGCCGCCGGACTATCCGCGGACTCAGCGGGCGCGTTGCTCTTGTCGAGCTTGCGCAGCCGCTTTTCCTCCTTCTTGGCCTTCTTGTCCATGTCCCGTTTCCGCTTGTCGAATTGGTAATTTGGCTTTGGCAATGGGTGCTCCTCCGCAAGGTCTAGGCCGAAATTTTTGCGCCGCGCGAAGTCGCCGCCTTGGCGGCCGGCACGGGGGGTTGCGCGGGCGGCTGGGAGTGCCGGCCTTCGGCAAATTTCGCGTTCAGTTCCGCCGCCGTTTCCATGAACGTCACCAGCGCCGCAGTCACGCCCCGGTATTCCTTGCCGGTCTTTTTCACGATGCCCGCCTGCACCAGATTCTGCAGCTTCTCATAAGCCCGCAGCCGCAGCATTTCCTCACCACCGCTGGCCGCATTGCGGGCTTTCAGGTTGGCGTGGACGATCGTAAAGAGCGTCTTGAACTCGAACGAGGTTTTTTTGGAAAGGACTGTGGCCAGCTCCTCAGCTACCCGATCTGGTCCGCGACGTGAAAAGCCGTAAGATGATTTCATCCACTCCAATAGCCCATATCGCGGAAAGTGCGAGGAATCATTTGCCGCCGGGCTTGCCGTGCCGCGCAAAGCCGCCTAGACCCACACGCCATGAATTCCTCCCGCAACAAACTTTTCCTGATGATGGTGCTCGAAATCGCCGTCTGGGGCGCCTGGCTGCCGCTCATTTTCGGCTACCTGCCCAGCATCGGTTTCTCCGCCGCCGAACCGCCGGCGGCGCTCGCGCCCTATGTCCCGGATTTCCTGAAATGGCTCTTCTCCGAGCAGGGCATGATCCTCAACGCCTTCCCTGTCGCCGCCATCATCGGCATGTTTTTCAGCAACCAGTTTGCCGACCGTAATTTCGCCGCCGAAAAATTCCTCGGTTTCTCCCACCTTGTCGGCGGGCTCGCCATTTTCGGCTGCGGCTTCACGCATAGTTTCTGGCCCTTCTTCGCCTGCATGTTCGTCCACTGCCTGTTCTACGTGCCGACCATGTCCATCACGAACTCCATCGCCTTTGCCAACATGAAGGACGCGCAACAGGAGTTCGGCATCGTGCGGATGGGCGGCACGATCGGCTGGATTTTGGCGGCGTGGCCGTTCACTTTCAT
>JANXWQ010000528.1 GCA_025351065.1 Chthoniobacter sp.
ATTTCGCCCAGCAGCGACGCGCCGGTGGCAATGTTCCAGGCGAGGCTGCCGCCGCCGGTGTTGCCGAGCACGAGCGTGGCGGTGGTGGTGGCGTTTTGCGGCAGGTTGAAAGCGAAGCTCGCCGGCGTGGCGGAAATCGCCGGCGCGAGCGTGACGGTGAACGCGCCGCTGCTGGAGGTGACGCCGCTGCGGGAGGCGGTCACGCGCACATTCGTGCCGGGCTGGCCCACGGCGACATTGCCGGTCCACGCGCCGCCCGAAAACGCCGTCGTCACCGCCGGGCTCGTGGTGAACGGCCCGCCCGTGCCCGTGGCCCCGAGCGTGGCGGTGCCGGTGAAATTGCTGATAGTGACGCTGTTCACATCCTGCGCGCTGATGGTCAGCGCGAACGGGACGTTCGACAGTTGCGCCGGGCCGATGACGCTGAAACCGAAGTGGTGGATGTCATTGTCGTAAACCGTCGCATTCACCGTGGCGCTGGTGAAAGTGGCCGCGCTGGCCGTGACCGCCACGGTCTGCGTGCCGTCGAACGCGGTGTCGTCCACGCCCGTGACGGTGAAGCTCGCGCTGGTCGAACCCGCCGGGATGGTGACGCTCGCCGGCACGGTGAGTTGCGCGGGCGCAGCCGAGGTCAGCGTGACCACCAGCGCGCTGGTCAGCGTGCCGGAAATGGACACCGTCCCGGTCGTCGTCGCGCCTTCAAAAACCGCCGCCAGCGCGCCCAGCGTGAGCGTGCGGGTTTCATTGTCGAGCACCAGGATGGACTTCACCGCCGAGGCCCACCCGGTCACGCTCGCGGTGATTTGCGCGGTCTGCGTGCCGTCGATTTTCATGTCATCCACCACGGTGATGGCAAAGGACGCGACCGTCTGCCCCGGTGCGAAAGTGAGCGTGGTCGGCACCGTCACCGCCGTGAGGTCGCTCGACGTGAGATTCACCGTGACCGTGCCGGAAGCCACCGCGCCAAGCGTGACCGTGCCGACGATGCCGGTCGCACCCTCGGTCACGCTGGCCGGCGCGGTGAGCGCGAGCGTGGTGGTGTCGTTGTCGAGGATCAGGATCGAAGCCGTGGACGGCTGCCCGCCGGCCAGGCTGCCGCTGATCGCCACGGTGCGGTTGCCGTCGATGATCGTGTCGTCGAGCACTGTGATCGGGAAAGTAGCGACCGTTTGCCCGGCGGGCACCGTGACCGAGGCCGGCACCGTCGCCTTGGCCGGGGCGGAAGAGCTGAGCGCGATCACCGCGTCTGTCGCGCGCACCGCATCGAGCGTCACGGTGCCGTTGACTGTCCCGATATTTTCCGCAGCCTGCACGGGCACGGTGAGCGTGAAGCCTGACGCGGGCGTGGCCGTGACGACGATGTCGTCGATTCCGATGCCGTCGGTCGGGATCGAGAAATTGTCGTACTGGTTGAAGCGGATTTTGAAGTTGCCCGAATACGCCAGCCCGCGCGCGGCGAGGGCCGCATCGAGATTGACCGTGTACTGCGCGTAGGTGCTCAGGAGCGTGCGCAGCGGCTGCACTTCGTACCAGTTGGCCCCGCCGTCCGCGCTGATGGCCACGCCGTCGAAATTCGCCCCCGTACTCGGGAAGGGCGAGGCCGGCGGGCCGTCCCCTTCGTCCGAATAACCGACTGCCCAGAACTTCAGCACCACGCCGGTGCGGCCCGCGAGATTGATCGTCGCGGTCGCTTCGCTGCGCTCGTAGGAGCCGCTGTTCAGCGCCTCGTCCATAGTCATGTGGTGGGTGCCGCCGTGCGGCGTATTGGCCGTCGTATTCAGGATGCGGAAATTGCCCGTGCCGGTCAGCGTCCACGCGGAAGAAAACACGCCGCTTTCAAAATCCTCGCTGAACACCACGGCCCCGCCGCCCTGCGGCGTGGGCGGGAGCGCGACATCGAAGGCGTTGCTCGTCCCCGCAACTGTCGTGCCGGCGCGCGCGCGCAAGGCGAGCCCGGTACCGCTCAGCGGCATGGACACCGCGCCACTCCACACGCCATTGACAAACGCACTGCTCAACGCCGGGCGGACGGGCAGTTCCTTTTGCGCCGAAAACCGCACGTCGGCGCGCAGGGTGGTGGTGCTCGGCGCGGGTGCGGTGGTCCAGGCCAGGGGGTCGCCGTTGGCACTGTTGCTGACCCCGTACGCGGTAAGCACCTGGCTCGTGCTCGTGGCCTGCAAATACATGTAGGCCGAGTTTGATGCCGTCCGGTCCATGCTCACGTCCACGAGCAGATTGCCGGTGCCATTGTAGTCAAACGGCGTCGTGAAATTGAACGTGACCCAGCCGGTTGCCGAAACCACCGGGCTGGCGCGATACACCGTGGTCCAGCCCGTGTTGTTCCAGCTCGTGGTGCCGCTCAGCGTGGCCAGCGCCGAATGCTTGAGCCGGATGGTCAGATTCGTCAGCGTCTCGCCGGGGGCCGGCACCGAGCTGACATTGAAGGCCAGCGCGGTCAGGCGCGCGGCCCCGCCGACTTCGGCGGCGGTGTAGAGCGCCATCGAGCGCGAGTCGTGGTAGTAGGTGTAGATCGTGGTATAGGCCGTGGTGGTGGCGCTGCCGATGGTCGGGTTCACCACGTTCGTCAGCGCGAAAAAATTCGCCGCGCCGTTGAACGCGGGCACCGTGCCATTGCCCGCATCCGCGGCGCGGACGGTGACATTGAAAGGCGTGTCCATCGTCTGCGGCGAGGGCACCGTTTCCCACGCAAAGTGGTCGAGATTGCCCACCGCCAGCTCGAAGGCATTGCTCGCGCCCGTGTGGCCCGCGCCGTCGTCCGCCGTGAGCACTACGTTGGTGGCGGTGGCATTGATCTGCACGGTGCCGCTCCACACGCCGTTGACAAAAGCGTTCGCCGTCGCGGGCGTGACCGCGAGCGCGCCCGCATCGCTCGCGGCGGTCAGCGTGATCGTCGAATTGTAACCCGTCAGCACCGCGTTCGCCGCATCGCGCGCCGTAACCACCACGGGCACCGGGCCGTTTTTCACCTGCGGACTGCCGATGGGCGCGATGGTGAAATGATGCGCGTCATTGTCGAGCACGCTGCCTGTCGCGGCGCCGTTCACAAAGCCCGACGCGCTGGCGGTGATGGTCACGGGCTGCGGGCCGTCGGCCACCGTGTCGTCGATGACCGTGAGCGGGAAAGTCGCGGAGGTCTGGCCCGCGGGGATCGTCATGCTCGCGGGCACCGTAGCCGCGGTGAGGTCGCTCGAACTCAAGGCGACGGTGAGATTCACGGCCAGCACGCCGGAGAGGCTCACCGTGCCGGTCTTGCCCGCGTCGCCTTCGCGCAGCGCAGGCAGCGTCACGGTGAGGTTGAAATTTTCGTCGTCCAGTACCACCACACCGGCGCCCGCCGACGGCCAGCCCGGCACGCTCGCGGTGATGATGGTGTTCAGCGGGCCTTCGATTTTGTTGTCGTTGACCGCGGTGAGCGCAAACGTCGCCGACTTTTTGCCGACCGGAATCGTGACCGTCGCCGGCACCGTCGTGGTCGGGTCGCTCGAAGCCAGCGCAACGGTGAGCGGCGCCGCGAGCGTGCCGTTGACCGTGACGGTGCCGGTGCCCGCCGCGCCGCCTTCGGTGAGCGAGGCCGGCAGGGTGAGCGCGAGCGTGGCCACGTCGTTGTCGAGGATCTGGATCGTGCCCGTGCCGGCCAGACCGCCGGCCGCGGAGGCTGATATTTGCACGGTCTTCGGGCCTTCGATGAGCGTGTCGTCGAGCACTTGTAAAGTGAAATTCGCCGTGAGCTGCCCCGCGGGAATCGTGACCGTGGCGGGCACCGTGACTTTCGCCGGAGCGCCCGAGACGAGATTGAGCGTGAGATTTGCGCCCCGCACCGCGGCCAGCGTGACGCTGCCCGTGAGGCTGCCCGCGCCCTCGGTGGCCGAGGCCGGCAGCGCGACGGTGACGCTGCTGCCCGCCGGCGGCACAAACGCCGTCACCTCAAACGCATTGCTGTCCGCCGCATGCCCCGCGCGATCGTCGGCGACGAGCTTCAGGCCGGTGCCCGCAAACGGCACCGACACCAGGCCCGTCCACACCCCGCCGGCCAGCGCCGCCGCCGCCGGCCGCACCCCGACCAGCCCGCTGCCGCCGAGCGCCGCCGAGGTACTGACCGCATTGGCCACGATGCGGTCCATGCCCGTGCCGAGCGTGAAGAAATCCGTGCCGATCACGATCACCCGGCCCGCGCCGACATTGCGGCTGAGGACGACCGGATTGCCATCGGTCGCGGATTGCAGCGAGCTGACGCCGTTGCTGCCGGTGTAGGTGGAAATGTAGGAGCCGGTGAAGGGCGTGGCGACGCCGGCATTGAGCGGCGTGTCGGTGGTTTTGGTGACGGAGACCGACGACGGGGCCGCGCCTTTGGTCGCGGCAAGCAGGCCGCTGTTCACGAGCAGCAGGTGCTCGTTGAGCGACCACGAGCACACGATTACGGTGCCGCCGCCATTGACGAAATTCGTGAGCACAGCGGCCCACGAGGTGCCGAGCGTCGCCATCACGTTGGTGGAATCGTTTTCCTGCTCCGGCACGAGGAAGACGTGCTTGCCCACGAGCGCCGCGGCCAGCGCGGCGGGGTCGGTCACGGCCGTGCTGGTCTCGGTGTAGCTGGTGAAAAAGGTCGAGATGGCCTGCTTCGTCTGCAGGTATTCGCCGGTCGTGCTGTTGTCCGAATAGCCGATCCACGAGAGCACCTGCACCTGCGTCGTGCCCGGCAGCCGCACGGCGAGGTCGGCCGCGCCGTTGTAGTTCACGACCACATTGCCCGCCGCGTCCAGCGCGGTGAGCGTGGCGGCAAACGGCGCATCGACACTCTGCGGCGTGCCGACCGCGCTCCACGCAAAATGATGCAGCGGCCCGAGGATCACCTCGAACGGCGCGCTTTGCCCGCTCTGCCCGCCGCCGGTCGCCGCGAGGATCGTGACGCCCGAACCGTATGCGCCCACCGCCACACTGCCCGTCCACACGCCGTTCACAAACGCGCCCGTCACCGCCGGGGTCAGCGCCATCACCCCTTCCTCGCCCAGCGCGCTGAGCGGCACCGGCCCGGTGAAATTCGTGATGACCGTGCCATTCAAATCCAGCGCCGTGACCGTCACCGCGATGGGCGCGTTGCGCAGGTACGGGCCGGGCGGGACTGAGACGGAAAAATGATGCGCCTCATTGTCCGCCACGCTGCCCGTGGCCGCGCCCGAGGTGAAGCCCGCCGCGCTCGCCGTGATCGTGACCGACTGCGCGCCATCGAGCACGGTGTCGTCCACCACCGTGATGGGAAAAAACACGCCCGTCTGACCGGCGGGAACTGTCACCGAGGCGGGCACCGTCGCCGCCGTCAGGTCGCTGCTCGTGAGCGCAACCACCAGCGGCGCGGGCAGCACTCCGGAGATGCTGACCGCACCCAGCTTGCCCGTGTCGCCCTCGCGCATCGCGGGCAAAGTCACGGTCAGCTTTTTCTGTTCATTGTCCGCCACCACGAGCGACGCGCTGCCGTCCGTCCAGCCCGTGACCTGCGCCGTCACGGTCACGGTTTGCGGCCCGTCGATCCGGTTGTCGTCGATGACCGTGAGCGGGAAAACCACGCTCGACTGCCCCGCGGGAATCACCACCGTCGCCGGCACCGTCAGCTCCGCGGGCGTGCCCGAGGTCAGCGCCACCGCCACCGCTTTGCCCGCCACGCCGCCCATCGTCACCGTGCCCGTCCAGCCCGTGTCGCCCTCCGTCACCGTCGCCGGCAGCGTCAGCGTGAGCGTGGTGGTTTCATTGTCCAGCACCGTGAGCGGCGCGGTGCGGATGGGGTAGCCCGCCGCCGCGGCCGTAATGATGAGATTTTGCGGCCCATCGAGCAGCGTGTCGTTCTGCACCGTGACGAAAAAACTCGCGCTCGTCTGGCCCGCCGGAATGACCACGCTGGCCGGCACGCTCGCCTCCGTCGGATCGGTCGAGGAAAGGTTCACCGTCAGATTCGCCGCCGGCGCGGGCGTGACCGTGACCGTCGCAACCAGCGGGCCGCCGCCTTCGGTCGCCGACGCCGGCAGCGTGAGCGTGAGATTGGTCGGCGCCGCTCCGAGGATTTCGATGTCGTCGATATTCCAGCCGGAAAACGGATAGGCGCTGCTCAGCCCGATCTGGTAGCCCCAGCGGATATAGACCGTGGGTTTTCCGTCCGCGAGCGCCGAGATGTCGTACTGCACTTTCGTCCACGAGTTCTCGGTGAAAAAGGACGTGCCGTTGCTGAAGATCGTGGTCCACGTCGTGCCGTTTGTGGAGACTTCGATCGTGGCATAGGCCCATGTCTGGTAGTCGCTGTTCAGCCAGCGCTGGAATTGCAGCCGCGTGCTGGCGATGTTGGTCAGATCAATCGGCCCGAGCGTCACGTAGTACGGCCCGCCGACCGCCACCACGTAATCGCCGGCTAGATTCACCCCGAAGACATTCGCGCCCGTCGCGCCATTCGTCGGATCGGGATAGCCAGTACTCAGTCCCCCGCCGCCCGTCGGGTGCCCAAACGCCCACTCGCCCGTGCGCGGCCAGCCGGGATCGGTGTCGAGCGCGTAGTACAGGAACCGCGGCGGCGTCACGTCCACCGACACCCCGCGCGTCTGCAGCACGCCGTTGTTCAGATTGCGAAAAGTGATCGTGTCGCTCGCCAGCCCTGCGGCCAGGGACGTGGCCGTGGCATTGAGCGTGGCCGTCACCGTGACCGTCCCGCCCGGTGCGAGCGAGCCGGAGGCCGGCGCGACCGTGAGCCACGGCTGCGTCTTTACCGCCGTCCAGTTCAGCGCCACCGCGCTGCTATTGGAAAGCGTGTACGTTTTCGCCGACGGCGTGAACGGCCCGCCCAGCGCCCCGCTCGCGGCAAACGCGCCGCCCGGCGAGACGCCGAGATCGTCCGGCAGATCGAACGACTCGACCACGCCCGACGTCGTGCTGTTTGCCGGCGACGACGCGCCCGAGCCCATGCCGCGCTTGGCAAACGCCGTCCACAATTCAATGCGGTTCGCGCCGGCATTCGACACCGCGTCCGCCTGGATGATCGCATCGCGCGCCTGCAAAAAAGTCGGGTTGGCCGGCGCGAGTTTCATCCCGTCGGTCACGAGCTGGAGGACGAGCTGGTTGCCCGTGGCGAAGCCGTACTTGTTAATCAGATTCGCGCGCGCGTCCCACAGCGTCACACACCACACCTCGCCCTGATTGTGGACCTCGCCCGCCCCGCCGCCGCCCACCACCGGGCTCGCCGGGATGCCTGTGTGCGCGCTGATCTGCGCGGGATCAATGTCTTTGAACGTCAGCGGATTTTTCGTCAGATCTGTCGAATACGGATAGCGCCGGATACCGTAGTAATAATTCTGCGTGAACGTGCTCGACAGCAGATAGGTCGCGTAGCCGCCCGCCGCGTAGTTGCCATTCACATTGTCCCCGGCCTCACTCAGCAACGCCAGGCTGTAGAAATCCGACCAGCCCTCGCCCATGCCCTGCGTCTGCAGCGCGCTGATGCCCACACCTCCGCCGACCAGCCGGTTGCTCAGCCCGTGCGTGTACTCATGCAGCACGATCTCCGCATCGAAATCGCCGTCGCGCGCCGGCGTCGGCCCGGTGAAAACGTACATCTGCATGCGCCCCGGCGAGCCGTCGGCGGGGGTGGAAAAGTTCGCGTTGTTCGTGCCCGAGCCGTCCTGCGCATCGGCCTGCACGGCATCGTTGCCCGTGCCGCCGCGGCCGAAGTTGTTGTTTTGGAAATTGCCCGACGCCTCGTTGAAACCGAGCGCGTAGAGTTTGTCGTGCATCCAGTTGCAGAGGTAAAAAAGCTGCGTCACCGCGGCGTCGCGGTTCGCGGCGGTGGTCGGTGGCTGCGTGAGATCGAGCGCGAAATCAAACACCCGGTTCGGCGCACCCTGCGGGCGCGGCAGGTCGGCCACGTTGTCGGCGTTGAGGTCGAGATGCGCGTCCACATTGTTGCCGCGCGTTTCATTCACGCCGTCGTCGATCCAGCCGTTTGGCGAAGCGGTCGCGTTCAGTGCGGGCGTGGTCACCAGCGTGCGCGCCACGATGGGCGGCTGCGTGCTCAGCGGGGTCGCGAGGCCGGGCGACATCGGGCTCGGGCTGTCGCTCGTATAGACGCGGTAGCTCGCGTCCGTGAAATAGTTCGTCAGCCCCTGCCGCACCACGGCCTCGCCGGTCTGCGCGTCGATGAGCACGCGGAACATTTCGCCGCGGCTCTTCACCGCCGTCACCACCTCCCAGCACAGCCGCAGATGGCTGTCGTCCATCGGCAGCCAGCGCAGTTCCGCCGTCGCGTCGGGCAGCGCCGCCGCGCGGAATTTCTGCCGCTGCTCCGCACCCTCCGCCGCGCCGTCCTCCGCCACATCCGCCTCCGCGATTTCCTCGCGCAGATTTTTTCCCGCCAGCGCCACCGCCCGCCGTGCCGTGACCGCCGGAGCCGCCAGCCGCGCCGCGCGCTGCGCGGCCGTGAGCTTCGAAGCCGCGGCCGCATTCGGCAGCATGCGGCTCGATACATTCACCAGCTCGCCCGCCGCGGTGACATGCGCGTGCAGCGTGGACTCGAAAACGCGCACGCCGTCGAGCTGCTGCTGCCAGACCATCGTGCGCACGCCGTTTGCGTCCGTGGTGTAGTCGCGCAGCATCCGCGCGCCCGAGAGCGCCTCCGCGCCATGGCGGAAGATGCCGCGGTGCGTATTAAGAAAACCCTGCACCACCTTCGCGTGATCCACCGGCGCCGCCGCCGCCGCGCCGCGCGCCCGCAGCGGCTTCGTCAGCATTTTTCCATCCGCCGCCACAAACGCCGCGCCGCCCGTGACCCGGTCGCGATCCACCCGCACGCCCGGCGCCGCCGTCGCCAGCGCCGCCTCGGCCGCCGCATTTTTGGCCGCCGGAGCCGCCACGCCGCGCCCGTCGAAATCCTCCAGCCGCGCGCCTTCCGGCGGATGAAAAGCCAGCGCGCAAATCGGAAAAAACAGCAATGCGAAAAACCGCGACGCGCACCACCGCCGCAAAGTTGGGTTCGTTTTCATAGGGGGAAATCTGGGAGCGCGCAGGCTAGCGGCGGCGACCTCCGCGGCAACCGAATTCCGCCTGTCAATGGGCAAATATTCCGTGCCACGCGCGGCGCGCGGCCCAAAAAAACATGGGCCGCACCGCTGATTTTCGGATTGCCGCCCCACGGGCGGCCCCTATGATCGCGCCATGCCTACACCCAAAAAACCCGCTGCCAAAGCCCCCGCCAAACGCAAACCCAACGCCGCGCTGATGAAGCCGGTGCAACCCGATGAGGCGCTCAGCGCCATCGTCGGATCAAAGCCCTTGCCGCGTGGCGAGATGACGAAAAAGCTGTGGGACTACATCAAGAAGAACAAGCTCCAGGACGAAAAGAAGCGCACGAACATCAATGCGGACGCCGCGTTGAAGATCGTGTTCAACGGCAAGAAAACCGTGACCATGTTTGAGATGACCAAGCTCGTCTCGGGACACGTCAAGGCCTAAGCCGCGACAATCCTGCGCGGCCTCCGGGTCGCGGTTCCTCCCAAACGGAGGATGCGCCAAAACACGGATGAAAAGGAGCCCGCTCCTTTTTCATCCGTGTTTTTTTTGCGGGTGAAATCTGCCAGTGGAGAAAGGGTGGCTGCAGGGTTCCCTCGATCCTCTCCGAGGATCGGGGAAGCAGTCGCCGCACTTTTTGCACCGCCCTTACACCTCCTCGATCGGCTGTGTCGCGTCGCCGAACTGTTTTTCGCGCACACTCATCTTGTCCATCATCGAAAGGAAAAGGCGGCACATCTGGCGGTTCGGTTTGCCGGAGTAATCGAGTTCGCGACCGCCTTTGATCCGTCCGCCGCCGCCGCCGAGCAGCATCACGGGGAGTTGGTCGTTGTTGTGATTGCCGGTCATCA
>JANXWQ010000558.1 GCA_025351065.1 Chthoniobacter sp.
GCACCGCGCTCCGCCAGATCGACCTCCGCGCGCGTCCGCGTGAGGAGGTGGGCATAGTCCGCCGCGCGCAGCTCGCGGACGATCGCGCTGCCCGCGAGGCCGCGGTGGCCCGCGACACAAATGGAGTCGGATTTTTTCACGGCGCGCACGCTAGCAGGCCGCGCGATTTCGTGAACACGAGTCGATGGCGGCTCCGTCTTCGTGGAAGCGCGGCATTTTGAAAACGCAGAGGCGCAGAGACGCAGAGATTCGGCTGCGGAATCCTCTCTGCGAACTCCGCGCCACAGCGTCTCTGCGTTAAAAAACAACCGCCCATCAGCGGATAATCCACCGCCACGATTCCGCATTTCCCAAATCCCTACCATCCCCTAAAAGAAACGCCCATGTCCGCAACCATCCGCCGTTGATGCGCGCCCTCCTCCTCGTCCTCGACAGCGTCGGCTGCGGCCACGCGCCCGACGCTGCGGCCTACGGCGACGAAGGCGCGGATACGCTCGGCCACGTCCTCGCCACGCCGCCCGCCCTCGCCCTGCCCACGCTCTTCTCGCTCGGCTTGGGCCAAATCATCGGGGCCAAAAATCCACCCGCGCCCATCGCCAGCTACGGGCGCTTGCGCGAACGCTCCGCGGGCAAGGACACCACCACCGGCCATTGGGAAATCGTCGGCGTCATCCTCGATCAGCCCTTCGCGACCTACCCGGAATTTCCGCCGGAACTCGTCCGCGCCATCGAGCGCGAAGCCGGCGTCGAGTTCATCGGCAACTACGCCCAAAGCGGCACCACCATCCTCACCGAACTCGGCGCCGAGCACGTCCGCACGGGCCAGCCGATTCTCTACACCTCCGCCGATTCCGTCCTGCAAATCGCCGCCCACGAAAGCGTCATCCCGCTCCCCCGGCTCTACGAAATCTGCCGCATCGCCCGCCGCCATTGCGATGCGTGGCAAATTGGCCGCGTCATCGCCCGGCCCTTCACCGGCGAGCCCGGCGCATTCGCGCGCACCAGCGGGCGGCATGACTTTTCCGCCGTCCCGCCACCCACCGTCCTCGACGCCATCGCCGCCTCCGGCCTGCGCATGGAGGGCGTCGGAAAGATCAGCGACATCTTCGCGGCCCGCGGCATCACCCACTCCACACCCACCACCTCCAACGCCGACGGCATGGCCGCCATCGACACGCTCTGGGCCGACGCCCGCGACGGCCTCATCTTCGCCAACCTCGTGGATTTCGACATGCACTTCGGCCACCGCCGCGATGTGGCCGGCTACGCCCGCGCCCTCGCGGAGTTCGACGCTTGGCTCGCTTTGTTTGTCGAAAAAGTCGCGCCCGCCGACCTCGTCATCATCACCGCCGACCACGGCAACGACCCGACGTGGCCCGGCACCGACCACACCCGCGAAGAAGTCCCGCTGCTTGTCCTCCACGCCGGTCGCAGCGACGCGCTCGGCACCCGCGAAACCTTCGCCGACATCGCCGCCAGCCTCGCCGCCTTCTTCCAACTCCCGCCCTGGAAAGTGGGCCAAAGTTTCCTTACCCAAACGCGCTGAAATGAAAGCTCACGCTAAGGCGCAGAGACGCAAAACCGACGAGCCCTTTGCGTCTTTGCGCCTTTGCGTGAGCCCTCGCTGAAATTCATCATTCATAATTTTTCCCGCATGCACATCCCCACCTTTATCGAACGCAAACGCGACGGCGCGGAACTCGACGCCGGGGAAATCGCGGAGTTCATCCGCGGCTACACCGCGGGCGATGTGCCGGACTACCAGGCGAGCGCGTGGGCGATGGCGGTTTTTTTCCGCGGGATGACGGCGGTGGAAACGGGCGCGCTGACGCGGGCGATGATGCACAGCGGGCGGGTGCTCGCGTACCCCGCCGGGTCGCCGCCGAAGGTGGACAAGCACAGCACCGGCGGCATCGGCGACAAGGTCTCGCTCGTCCTCGCGCCGCTGCTCGCGTGCGATGCGCTGTGGGTGCCGATGATCTCGGGGCGCGGCCTCGGCATCACCGGCGGCACGCTCGACAAGCTGGAAAGCATCCCCGGCTTCCGCGTGGCGCTGAGCGAGGCGGAGACGCTGGCGCAGTTGGAAAAAATCGGCGTGGCCATGATCGGCCAGACGGCGGACCTCTGCCCGGCGGACAAAAAACTTTACGCCCTGCGCGATGTCACCGGCACCGTCCAGTCGCAGCCGCTCATCGTCGCCAGCATCATGAGCAAAAAGCTCGCGGAGTCGCTCGACCGCCTCGTGCTCGATGTGAAGTTCGGACGGTGCCTTTATGAAAACGCGCGGGGAGGCGGCGGAACTCGCCACCGCGCTCGCCGCCGTGGGGCGCGAAATGGGCGTGGAGACGAGCCACCTGCTCACGCCGATGGACGAGCCGCTCGGCCGCACCGCGGGCAATGCGCTGGAAGTGGCCGAGGCCGTCGAGTGCCTGCGCGGCGG
>JANXWQ010000581.1 GCA_025351065.1 Chthoniobacter sp.
CTCCTCCTCCTCGCGGCGTTCGCCTTTTCCGGCTGCGAGACTTCGGGCCAAAACGCGCTGCTTGGCGCGGCCACCGGCGCGGTGGTCGGCGGCGCGCTGCATGGGCGAGGGGACCAGGCGCTGGCGGGCGCGGCCATCGGCGCGGCGGGCGGTTATCTCATCGGCAAGGCCGTGCAGCACGACCGCGAGCGCGTCTATAGCGAGGGCTACTACGACGCGCGCGGCGACCGCGATTACGACCGGCGCGACGACCGTTATTCCCGCGACGACCGCTACTCGCGGGACGACCGCTCGTATCGCAGCGAGGCCCGGCGCTACCCGATGGGTCGCTTCACGGGCCGCTCGGGTTTTGTGACGAGTCCGTATGCGCCGTACAACCGCATCGACGTGCGCGGCATCCCGCAAGGGGCGCAGGTCGTCGATCCGTCGTGCGACCGGATTTTCGTCAATCCGTAGTCTCCCGCTCGCCCACGGGATCGGCGGGCTGGAGCATGCCGATGCAGCGGATTTCCGGCCATTGCCACGCGGTCGCGAAAACCACGAGGATCGTGCCGAGCCCGCCGCCGATGACGGATAGCACGGGGCCGAAAAACGCGGCGGTGAGGCCGGACTCGAGCGTGCCGAGTTCATTGGATGAGCCGATGAAAATGTTGTTCACCGCGGAGACGCGGCCGCGCATGGCGTCCGGCGTGAGCACTTGCACGAGGGTGTGGCGGACGACGACACTAATGTTGTCGCACGCGCCGGTGGCGACGAGGGCGAGGAAGGACAGCCAGAAAGTTTGCGAGAGGCCGAAGACAGTGGTGGCGAGACCAAAGCCCGCGACGGCCCAGAGCATCGCCTTGCCCGCCTGCCGCATCGGCGGGCAGTGCGCGAGGGCCAGCGCCATGAGCACCGCGCCGATGGACGGCGAGGCCCGCAGCCAGCCCAGCCCAACCGCGCCGACGTGCAGGATTTCATCCGCAAAAACCGGCAGCAATGCGGTCGCGCCGCCGAGCAGCACGGCGAAAAGATCGAGCGTGATGGTGGCGAGGATGACCTTCGATTCGCGCACGAAGCGCAGCCCGGTGAACAAGTCCTGGAGCGGGTGCGGGCGCACCCCGGCATGCTCCTGCACGGCGCGGATGGGGACGACAAAGGCGAGGCAGGCGAAGGCGCACGCGGCGTCGATGGCGTAGGCGCACGGCACGCCGTAGCGCGCGATGAGCAGCCCGCCGGCCGCCGGCCCGACGATGCTGGCAAACTCGAAATTTCCGCTGTTCCACATGACCGCGTTTGAGAGCGCGGCGCGTGGCACGAGGTTCGGAAAAAGCGCGCCGCGCGCCGCCCAGCCAAAGGCGCGGGTCACGCCATTCACGAACAGCAGCGCATACATCAGCGGCAGCGCCGGCTCGAAGACGATCCCGCCTTTCTCCCCGCACCACGCCGCCACCGCGTAGAGCCCGCGCACCGCGGCGGCGAGCAGTGCGGTAGCCGGCACGTCGAGATGTCCGACGGCGAGAAACGTGAGCCCGACCGAAGCGAGCCCGGTGACGAGTTGCGTGATGAGGATGACGGTTTTGCGGTTCCAGCGATCCGCGGTGAGGCCGGCGGGGATCGAGAGAAAAACGATGGGCAGAGCGCCCATCAGGCCGACGAGTCCGAGCGCAGTTTTCGAGTGCGTGCGCTGGTAAATCTCGTAGCCGATGGCGATGCCGAGCACCTGCCGCCCGAACGAGGAAATGAGATTGCCCACCGCGTAGCAGCGGTAGTCCCATGAGCGGAACGCGGCGTACGGATCGCGCTTTGGCGCGGCGGCGTTCGGGTTGGCGGGCATGGGGCGGGCAGGGTTGGGGAGTGAAAGTGAAAGGGGAAGTGGAAACTGCCGCCGCCACTTTCCACTTCCCCTTTCACGCCCCGCTTTCCACATTCCGCCCGCTATGAAATACCGCACCTACCTCATCTTCGGCGCACCCGGCAGCGGCAAAGGCACGCAGGGCAAAATCCTCGGCGCGATCCCGCGCTTCTTCCACTGCGCGTGCGGCGATGTCTTCCGCCAGCTCGATACGCGCACCACGGTCGGCCAGGCTTTTCTCGAATACTCCAGCCGCGGCGAACTCGTGCCCGACGAGATCACCGTGAAGCTCTGGATGGCGCGTATCGGCGACATGGTGGGCTCGCACATTTTCAAACCGGACATTGATTCGCTCGTGCTCGACGGCATCCCGCGCAGCGTGCATCAGGCCGAGATCATGCGCGACCTGATCGACGTGCGGCGCGTCTTTCACCTCTCGTGCCCGGATCGCGAGGCGCTCGTCTCGCGGCTGAAAAAACGCGCGCTGAAAGAGAACCGTTTTGACGACGCGAACGAGGCGACCATCCGCGCCCGGCTCGAAACGTACGACGAGGAATCAAAGCCGGTGCTGAATTTCTATGGGCCGCAGATGGTCAAGGACATCGACGCCACGCAGACGCCGGTGAAGGTGCTGATGGACATCCTCGCGGCGATCAACAGCGAGGGCTGAGGGCGGAAAATCCGAAATCCGAATATCGAAATCCGAAACAAATTCGAAGGACGAGAAAGTCGGAAAATCAAAACAGCGCGCATCCTTTCCTTTTTATGATTTCAAGCAGTTCGGTTTTGTTTCGGATTTCGGATTTCGGATTTCGGATTTTTCCCTGATGCGCGCCGTCTTCATGGGCACGGGCGAAATCGGCGTGCCCGCCTTCCGCTGGCTGCTCGGCTTGCCTGAGTGCGAAGTCGTGGCCGCGGTCACACAGCCGGACAAGCCCGCGGGGCGCAAATTGGAGTTGCGGACGTCGGCGATCAAACAGCTCGCGGTGGAGCGCGGCGTGCCGGTCTTGCAGCCGGTGAAAATGCGCGCGCCGGAGGCAATCGCGGAAGTCGTGGCGCTGCGGGCGGACGTGATCGTGGTCATGGCTTACGGGCAGATTCTGCCAAAGGCGGTGCTCGCCGCCGGTCGGCTGGCGTGCCTGAATTTGCACGCCTCGCTGCTGCCGCGCTGGCGCGGGGCCGCGCCGATCCAGGCGGCCATCGAGGCGGGCGACGCGGCGAGCGGCATCACCGTCATGCACATGGCCGAGGGGCTCGACACCGGCGACATCCTGCTGCTGAAAGCGACGCCCATCGCCGCTAATGAAACCGGCGGCTCGCTGCACGACCGGCTCGCGGAAATCGCCGCCGCCGCGCTGGCCGAAGCCTGGCCGCTCGTCGCCGACGGCACCGCGCCGCGCACGCCGCAGGATGAAACGCGCGCAAATTACGCGGCGAAACTTTCGCGCGAAAATGGGCGGCTCGACTGGCGCGCGACGCCAGCAGAAATCGACCGCCGCATCCGCGCGATGAACCCGTGGCCCGCCGCGCACACTTTTCTTCCCTCGCCCGCCGGCCCGCGCCAGCTCAAGGTCTTCGCCGCATCGCCCCTCACGGACATCGCTGGCCCGCCCGGCGAAGTGCTGCGCGCGGATGACTCCGGGCTGCTCGTCGGCGCGGGCGGCGGCGCGGTGCTGCTGCGGGACGTGCAGCTCGAAGGCAAGCGGCGGATGAACGCGCGCGATTTTCTGCTCGGGCATCCCGTCGCGCCCGGCACTTTGCTCGGCGCGCAATGAACCAACTTCAGCGCGCGCTCGATGCGCACGTCACCGCGCTGCGCGCCTGCACGCGGTGCCCGAAAATGCACCGCCCCGCGGTCTCCGGCGGCGCGGTGGTCTCTCGCGTCATCAGCGTCGGTCAGGCCCCCGGCGTGAAAGAGCCGGTGCTCGGCCGGCCTTTCGCATGGACGGCGGGGAAGACGCTCTTCGGCTGGTTCCACCGCGCTTGCGGCATGAGCGAGGCGCAGTTTCGCGCGACCATTTACATGGCCGCCGTCTGCCGCTGCTTCCCCGGCAAAAATGCCGCTGGCGGCGACCGCGTGCCGGATGCCGCCGAGATCGCCAAATGCGCTCGCTGGCTCGACGCCGAACTCGCGCTGCTCCGGCCCGCGCTGGTCATCCCGATTGGCAAACTCGCCATCCAGCAGTTCATCGCGTTTGACAAACTGACCGACGTAATCGGCAAAAAAATGTCCGTCACGCTCGGCGGCCACACGTTTGAAATCGTCCCGCTCCCCCACCCGTCCGGCGCCTCGCCCTGGCACCGCATGGAGCCGGGCAAAACCCTGCTCGATCAAGCGCTGAGGCTCATCGTCAGCCACCCCGCGTGGCCGCGCTACCCGACCGCGCTCTGCCGCCAGCAGTAGTCGAAGAGCCCCTCGAACTCCACACGCTGCAGCCTCACCAGTTCGCGCACATTTTCCTCCGCGCCGAAACGCGCCTGCTCGCACTCGCCGGTCAACAAATACGGATCCCAGTTTTGCTGCCGCGCCATGTCGGCGGAAAATTCGCTGGCCGCCCGGTGCAGCGTCGCGAAGCACGGCAGCATGCCCGCACGGCGGAACCAGTAGCGCGCGTTTTCAAAGTCGCCCTGGCGGCGGTGCAGCATGCCGTGCCAGTAGGCGCCGAGGTCGCCTTTCGCGTCCTGGAAAAAAGCGTGCGCCTCGTCCAGCGCGTCGATGGCGTAGAGCAGTCCGCCGCGCACCAATGCGAAATTTTCCGCATGGCCGACCGCCTTACCGCCGCTCACCGCCGCACCGTCGGCGGCTCGGACGCGGAGCAGCAGCGTAGTGTTGAGCGGCTCGGATGGCGTGAGTTTTTCCAGCAGCCCATCCTGGAGAAAAATGCGGTCGATGAGGTCGGAATAACTCTGCATGGGCGCGGAGCGTCGCCGGGCGCGGCGGAGGCGACAATAATTTTCATACAGTGGCAGGCGGGCTGCTTTCTACAGAGGAGTTATGAAGACAAAAACTTTCTGCGCCATTCTTCTGCCGGCGGTCGCTGTCGGCGGGCTCTCGTTCTTGCCGGTAAAATCCGGGCTCGCGCTGCCGTCGCCGTCGCTGAAGCAGGCGGCGCTCGTCGCGCTCGCGGTGGCGGCCTCGACCACGGCTCCCGCCCACGGCCAGCCCGCGCCGCTCGTGGCGGCGATTCCGCCGGAGGAAATGGGTTTGGCGGCGGGGGTGCGGCAGGGTGTTTTCAAGGCGGAGTTCAAAGGCAATGGCCGCGAGAAAATGCGCGCGACGGTGACGAACAACGGCAAGACGCGGCTCGCGGTGCGGGTGCCGGCGGGCCAGATATTTGAAAACGAACGCAACGCGGTGGCCGTGGTGCGGGCGGACTTGCTCGCGCTCGCGCCGGGCCAGACGGGTGAGCTTTCGCTCCAGACCGCGGCGCTGCGCTCGACCAACAAAGTCGTGGACGCCGCACTGCGTCTCTCGCCGCAGACCGCGCCGAAAATCGAGCCGCTGCTCGGCTATATCGCCGATCACGCGGAACTCACGCCGGGCGCGATTCAGACCGCGGTGCTCGCGCTCACGGAAAACCTCCCGCTCAGCGCGATCGCAAAATTTTCCTCCGGTGGCGGGCGGTTGCCGAGCCGCTTCGACACCACGGCCTTCCGCGCCGACACCGCCGACATCGTCGCCGCGCTGCTCGCGCTGCGCGAGACCGGGCGCAGGGATGACGAGGTCGCGATGAGCATCGACCCACAGCTCAAAATCGAGGCGATGATCGACCCGCCGGCGCGCGCCACCGCGATGCGCTACTACGGCCTCACCGCCGAGACCGAGTGGGAGTATTGGAAAAACGAACTCGCCACCGGCGACACCAGCACGCGCCATTACGCGCTCTACGGCATCGCCCGGAACTACCCCGACATCGCGCTCGACATGCTGCCGAAATGGGCGCGCGAAACCCGCACCAGCGCGATCTTCCGCCTCTCCGCCATCCAGGCGCTCGCCGACACCGACCGCGCTGAAGCGCTGCCCATCCTCCGCCAGCTCGCCGACGAACTCGGCCGCTACACCGACCTCGGCCGCGCTGCCACCAGCGCCGCGCAGTACCTCGACGCGCACTTGGCGAAAGTGGCCGCGAACTAGAGACAGTTTCCCCAGGTAATTCGGCCTGCGTCCGGGCTCCGCGCAACTGTAGGGGAAGCTGGCAGCA
>JANXWQ010000017.1 GCA_025351065.1 Chthoniobacter sp.
CCGCCGCCTCTCGCACCCACCTTCCCGCGCCGTGTCCGACGCCACCCTTTCCGCACCCATCCTAGCCATCCCGCCCGGCGACTTCGCCGCCTACATTTTCGACTGCGACGGCACCCTCGCCGACACCATGCCCACGCACTACCGCGCCTGGCAGACCGCGCTCGGCGAAAACGCGCGCGAGTTTCCCGAGGCCATGTTTTACGAACTCGGCGGCGTGCCCACCGCGCGCATCGTGGAGATTCTCAACGAGCGCCACGGCTACGCCATGCCCGTGGACGAAACCGTGGCGCACAAGGAGGCGCTGTTTCTTGCCATGAGCCATGAGATCGCGGCCATCGAGCCCGTCATCGCGCTGGCGCGGAAATACCACGGCGAAAAACCGCTCGCCGTCGCCTCGGGCGGGCACCGCCGCATCGTCATGAACACGCTGCGCGCGCTCGGCATCGCCGATCTTTTCCAAGCCATCGTCTGCTCCGAAGACTACCAGCGCGGCAAGCCCTCACCCGACCCCTTCCTCGAAGCCGCCCTGCGCCTCAGCGTGCCGCCCGAGCGCTGCCTGGTCTTCGAGGACACCGCCACCGGCATCGCCGCCGCCACCGCCGCCGGCATGCAAAGCGTGCTCGTCCCGCCGCCGCGGCGGTAGGAAAGAGCGGTCATTTTTTCCGCCGCTCGGCGGCGCTCGAGTAGAGGGAGACGGCGAAAGGAACGAGGTAAGTGAGCGGGATTTTCCAGGCGTGCGGCGGCAGGTGGCCAGCCAGCAGGGCGTCGCCGCTGTTAATGAGATTGAGCGCGGTGCCGACGAGCAGGGCGACTTTGATGGCGCGGGGATACATGCGTGCCAGTCATGCGTGAAAACTACCCGCCGGCGCAACTGCGCTGCGCCTACAAGGTCGCCGCTTGCCGTGCGGACGTGGCTGGCGTGAAATGCGCGCGTCCATGTCGTCCACCGCCCTCTTCCGCACGCTCAAGCAGTCCTTTGGCTACGACACGTTTCGCCCGCTGCAGGAGGAGATCATCACCGACGCGCTCGCTGGGCGCGATGTCTTCGCGCTACTGCCAACGGGCGGCGGCAAGTCGCTCTGCTTCCAGCTCCCCGCCTTGATCCGCGAGGGGCTGACGGTCGTCGTCTCGCCGCTCATCGCGCTGATGAAAGACCAGGTCGATGCGCTCACGGCGAGCGGCGTGGCGGCGACGTTTTTGAACTCGACGCTCGGGGCCGACGAATCGCGACGGCGGTTGCGCGGGCTTTTCAACGGCGAATACCGGCTGCTCTACGCCGCACCCGAGCGGCTGATGCTCGACGGGACGATGGAGATGCTGCGGAAATGGAATGTGGCGCAGTTTGCCATCGACGAGGCTCACTGCATTTCGGAATGGGGCCACGACTTCCGGCCCGAGTACCGCCAGCTCGCGAAGCTGCGCGACATCTTTCCCGAAGTGCCTTTCATGGCGCTGACGGCGACGGCGACGGAGCGCGTGCGGGGCGACATCGTGAAGCATCTGCGCCTGCGCGAACCGCAGCTCTACGTCGCGAGCTTCAATCGGCCGAACCTCAGCTACCGCGTGCTGCCGAAAGCGCGCCCATACGAGCAGACGCTCGCTTTCGTCCGGCAGCGCAAGGGCGAGTGCGGCATCATCTATTGCGCGAGCCGCAAGGCGACCGAGAGCGTGGCAGAAAAACTCGCGGCCGACGGCATCGCCGCGCGGCCCTACCACGCGGGGCTCGACGACAAGGTGCGGTCGCGCAATCAGGAACTGTTTTTGCGCGATGAAATCCACGTCATCTGCGCGACGATTGCCTTCGGCATGGGCATCAACAAGCCGAACGTCCGCTTTGTCCTGCACTACGATCTGCCGAAAAATGTGGAGGGCTACTACCAGGAAACCGGACGCGCCGGACGCGACGGCCTGCCCAGCGAATGCCTGCTGCTGTTCAGTTCCGGCGACGTGGTGAAGCAGAACACCTTCATCGACGAAAAATCCGGCGACGAGCAGCGCGTCGCCCGCGAGCAGCTCCAGCAAATGGTCCACTACGCGGAGTGCGCCGCGTGCCGGCGGGCCGAGTTGCTGCGCTATTTCGGCGAGGAATTCGGTGAACCGAATTGCGGCGGCTGCGACAACTGCCTGGAGCCGCGCGAGACCTTCGACGGCACGCTGGCGACGCAGAAATTTCTGTCGTGCATTTTCCGCCTGCGCGAGGCGTCGCATTCGCGCGAGGCGAGCTTCGGGCTGAACCACATCATCGAGGTGCTGACCGGCGGCGCGTCCGAGAAGATTGTGAAATGGGGGCACGAAAAAGTTTCGACCTACGGCATCGGCAAGGAGCACTCGCGCGCGGAATGGGCGGCGCTCGGGCGCGAGATCATCCGGCTCGGCTACTGCGTGCAGTCGGCGGAAAAATTCAGCACGCTCGAGCTGACCGATGCGGGCCGCGAACTCCTGCGCGCCCGCCGCACCGTCACCCTCACGCGTCCGCCACCGGAGCCGGATCGCACTCGGGGCGACCGCACCCGCCGCGCGGGCGAAATCGCGTGCGACGAAGCGCTTTTCGAGCAGCTCCGCACGCTGCGCAAGGAAATCGCCGACGGGCGCGACGTCCCCGCCTACATCGTGTTCTCCGACGTTTCGCTCCGTGTGATGGCGCGCGAATATCCGACGACTGAGCGCGCGTTTGCCAACATCACCGGCGTCGGCACGAAGAAGCTCGATGAATTTGGCGCGCAGTTCGTGGACGCGATCCAGAAATACCTGCGCGAAAAACCGCGCCAGGTTTTCGCCGACGAGCTAGACCAATTTCACGGCCCCCCGCCGAAGAAAGTTACCGTCGGCACCTCGCGCGAAAGCTGGCGGATGTTTGCCGCCGGGCAGTCCTTTGAGCAAATCGCCCGCGCCCGCGGCCTCTCCGCGCAGACCGTGGTGAAGCACGTCGCCGACGCCATCGAGGCCGGCGAGCCGTTCGATGCCGACGCGCACTTTTCCCAAGCCGAGCAGACGGAACTCGAAGCTGCGTTTGTCCAGCACAGCGACTTCGCGCTCGCCCCGCTGAAGGAAGCGCTCGGGAATCGCTACGACTACTCGCGCCTCCACCTCTACCGCGCCACCCGCCGCGCGCGGCAGCGGTAGAAAAACCCGCCGTCATCCTGCACGGAGTTTCGCCGCGGGCGCAGGCGGCGAGCGGCGGCCAAGGAGCGGCGACATTCCTGTCGCCATCCCACAACCGTTGGCGGAGCAACGCCATTCTTTCGGCAAGGCGGCGGAGGTGCGGGGCACCCACGCGCCGAAGGTCAGGCGTTGCGCGCGTTGTTCGACAGCGACAGGAATGGCGCCGCTCCTTGGGTTCCCGCCCGCCGCTACTCCGCCGCTTCTTTCAGCGGCACTTCGAGCTGCTGGAGCACCTCGAAGACATGCCGGATCAGTTCCTTGTAATGCTGCTGCACGACGAGGTCGTTCGACTCCTTTTCCAAAGCGAGGAAATCCGCGTAATCCTCCTGCAGCTTGAGCGCGAGCAGCGTGCGGAGCTGCGCGCCGCTGTCGCTCACCGGCTCGCCGGCCATCGCGCCCGTGCTGGTGGCGAGATCTTCGCTGTGCTGGCGGAATTCGGTGATCTGCGTCTGCAATTCGACGTTGCGCGCTTCGAGCTGCTGGTTGAGCCGCGCGAGTTCCTCGGGCGTCGGCGCGCCTTCGATGATGACGCCCGCTGCTTTCTCCGCGCGGCGCGGGCGTTCTTCCCGTGGCCGCGCCTTGGCCTGCGCGAGTTCGGCGCGCAAGCCCTGCACATGCTGGTCGATCTGACGCAGCGCGGTGGAGAGATCAAAACGCGCCCCGCTGCTACTGCTGCCCGCATTGCGCGGCTCATAGACCGGGCGCTCGCGCTGGCCTTCCCGTTCGCGCCGCGGCTCGCGGGGCTCCTGCGGCTCCTGCGGCTTTTGCGGACGCGGCTCATAGACCGGGCGCTCTTTCCGCGGCGGCGGGGTAGTTTCGTCAGAAGGCTCACGCTCCTCGCGATTCTCATCGTCCTCGTCGTTCCGTTCCGCATTTTCAGCGCCAGCGTCGCCCGCTTCCGCCGCACCCTCCGCCCCGGAATCGGCTCCCGCACTTGCTTCCGGGCCGGCGGGCTTCAAGACGGCGAGGATTTCCTCCGGCAGTTCCGCGACCTCTTTGCGCAGCGCGCCCTGCCAGCGGCCGCTCCAGCGGCTCACGGCTTTTTTCACCGCTTCGAGCGCGTCCTCGTGCAGCTTGCCGAGCCGTCCGTTTTCCTGCGCCCATTTCAAAATGCCGAGCTGCGTGACCGGCGGATGCGGGAGCGTGAAGGCCGACATCACCGCGCAATGCACCAGCACATCGGCCTCGGCGGGCTTCAGGTCGGCGAGCGGGAGCTGCGCCACCCACGGCTTCGCGCGCCCGATGAAGACGTTGGAAAAAATCTGCGCGTGCTTCGGCGCGAGCGCGCCCGAGTCCTTGTCGCGCATCTCCTTGGCCACGGCCACGGCGACCTTCAGCGTCACCGGCGCGTCCACTTTGAAAAGCGCGCGCGCCACGCTCAGCCGCATGCGCCGCGCGGCGTCGGTCTCGTCCTTGCCCAGCCCGGCGAGGAGCTGCGTGCGAAAACCCGCCGTCAGCTCCGGCCACACCTGCTCGATGGCCCGCACGCCCACGATCCACGGCACCTTCGGCAGCGCGTCCACCGCCCGCGTCACGCCGGCGCGACCGCCGAGCAGCGCCTCCTTGAGCAGCGCGGTCATCCGCTCCTCGTCCGCCGGGGCGAGCCGCGCGCGTTGCGAAGCCTCGGCGAGCTGCGTGAGTTCGTCGGGCTGGCCCGTCGGCGCCTCGGGCGGCGCGTCTTCGGCGGCGGGTGCCTCGGCAGTTAGCTCCGCGTCAGGCGCGGGCAAAGTTTCGAGCGGGAGTTCGGGCGAGGGTTCGTCCTCGGGAAGATTGGTGTCCATGTTGGAAATTCGCCGTCAAGACAACGGGCGCACCCCGGCGAACGCGAGGAAAAAAAGCGGATGGTCCTCTCACTTCGGTCCCGCCGCCTGCGGTGCGTCGTAGGCGGCCCAGAATTCGGCGGCGGGGCGGTAGGGTTCGTCGTCGTAGGCGATGAATTTCAGCGCGGGATGGTGGCGCAAGGGTTCGAGCAGCTTGCCGAGTTTGGAGACGCGGAGTTTTTCCAGCTTGGGGAGGTCGAGGAGCGGGGTGAGGTCTTGGAGCGGATTGTGGTGAATGGACAGCTCCTCAATCGGCGCACCGCGCAGCGGCGAGAGGTCGCTCACGTTGTTCGAATGAAGATGCAATTCCTTCAGTGGCTTGCCACGCAAGGGCGAGAGATCGCTAATCCGGTTGTTGTCGGCTTGCAGATAGCGCAATGGAAACTCTGCGAGAAAACCCAAATCTGTGGCATTGACTCGTCCCATTCCGATACTTCGAAGTTTCATTTCTCAGAGCGCAGACAGATCGGCGATTTTGTTTCCGCCGAAATGGAATTCTTCGAGGGGTAATCCGCGGAGCGCAGCAAGATCGGTCACGCTGGTTTGAGAAATGATTAAACGGTGCAGTGGCATTCCTCGCAGGGGCGCAAGATCGGCAACCTGGGTATTCACGATTTCTAGATTGGTCAGCGGCATTCCACGGAGCGGTTCCAGGTTGAAGAGGCTTTTTCTAACTTCATACGTCCCGATTATAAGGTGCTCGATGGACAGGCCAGATAGAGGCTCCACGGTCGCGACGGGAAGTGAGCCTAGCTCCACACACAGGTCGCCGGTCTGTTCGATGGAAACTTTTCCTTCATCTTTTCCCAGCCAAGCATCAAGCCTCTGGCGAACGAGCGACTTTTTTTCTTTCGCT
>JANXWQ010000033.1 GCA_025351065.1 Chthoniobacter sp.
GGTGCCGCGCCGGCAGTCCTGGCCGCTGAGCCGCACGGGGATGCCCTCGATGAGCAGCGAGCCCATCGCCAGGGCCTCGGCGTAGGACCAGTCGATGGGCCCGCCGTTGGCCCATGCCTTCGCGCGTTTTTCGAGCAGGAAGTTTTTCAGCTTCGGCTGGATGGCGAAACCCTCCGGCACATTGGTCAGCGCACGCACGATGAGCGCGAGATTTTCCCGCGAGACCGCGGTCTCCACGGGCGCGTGGGTGTAGGGCGGCTGCGGCACAGCGGTCGAGCCGGTGAAGCTGTTGATGGTCTCGTCGCGCTCGGCGGCTTTGACCTCGGCGAGCACTTTTTCCAGCCGGTCGTCCATTTCCTTTTCCAAAGCGGCGGCGTCTTCCGCAGCGATGACGCCGGAGTCGAGCAGGCGTTTTTTGAAGAGCGTGCCGACGCTCGGATGCGTGCCGATGTCGGCGTACATCGTGGGCTGCGTGGAGACGGGATCGTCGGCTTCGTTGTGGCCGTGGCGGCGGTAGCAGTAGATGTCGATGACCACGTCGCGCTTGAAGGTCTGGCGAAACTCCAGCGCCAGCTCCGAGACGAAGCGCACGGCCAGCGGGTTGTCGCCGTTCACATGGAAAACCGGGGCCTCGATCATCTTCGCCACGTCGGTGCAGTAGGTGGTCGAGCGCGCGTCGGCGGGCAGCGTGGTGAAACCGATCTGGTTGTTCACGACGATGTGGATCGTCCCGCCGATGCGGTAGCCCTGGAGCTGCGACATGTTCAGCGTCTCCGCGACCACGCCCTGCCCGGCGAAGGCCGCATCGCCATGCACGATCACGGCGATGACTTTGCTCCGCTCCTCGGTGTCCTTGCGGATGCGCTGCCGGGCGCGCGCCATGCCCATGACCACGGGATTCACCGCTTCGAGATGGCTCGGGTTGGCGGAAAGCCGCACGTCCACTTCGCCGCCGCTTTTCGGTTTCCGCGTGACCACGTAGCCGAGGTGGTACTTCACGTCGCCGTCGCCCGCCGTGGTGTTCGGGATGTAGTTTTCGGAAAACTCCGCGAACATCTGCTTGAACGGTTTGCGCAGAAACTCCGCAATCACCGAGAGCCGCCCGCGGTGCGCCATGCCCATGCAGATTTCCTCCACGCCGCGCGCCCGGCAGTTTTCGAGGATCGCGTAGAGCGCGGTGATGAGCGCCTCGCCGCCTTCGAGGGAAAAGCGCTTCTGCCCCTGGTATTTCGTGTGCAGGAAATGCTCGAAGCTCTCGACCTTCGCTAGCTCGCGCAGCATGCGGCGCTGCACCTCGGCGGACACGCCGGACTCCGCCGGGCGCTGTTCCACGCGGTCGCGCACCCAGTTGCGCACGCGCGGGTTCTGGATGTGCATGAACTCGGTGCCGATGGGCCCGCAGTAGATTTTTTCCAGCGCGGCGATCATCTCGCGCAGCTTCATGCGCTGGCCGCCGAGGAGAAATTTCGAGCCCACCGTGAGGTCGAGATCCTTTTCCGCAAAACCCAGTTCGCGCAAACTCAGCAGCGCATTCTGCGGCCGCCCGTCGGCCAGCGGATCGAGATTGGCGATGGTGTGCCCGAGCGTGCGGTAGGCATAGACCAGCCCGTCCACACGCGTCTGCAGCGGCCCGTCCGTCTCGGCGGAAAGGGCCGCGTCCTTCGTGCCCGCGCCGTTTTTCGACTGCACCGCGCCCAGCTCGAAGCCCTCGAAAAACGCCGCCCACACGGCATCCACCGAGGCCGGGTCGTGCCGCCAGCGCTCGTAGTTTTGATCGAGCAGGTCGGCGTTGGAGCGGGTCGCAAACGAAAGGGCCATGGCAGTAAAAGTTTCGGGCGCGGAACTTAGGCGCACGCCGCGGAGCGTCCAACAGGAAATCACCCGCGCGGCGAATTCGCTTTGCGCCGCGGGCTTGGGCGGGCCATCACTTTGCCCATGCCCACCGCCTTTTCCGTCCTGCGCTTCGTTGCCGTCCTCGCCCTGCTGCCTGCACCTTTCGCCCGCGCGCAGGAGCCGGCCAAAGCCGCGCCCGAGCCCGCCCAGACTTCACCGCTGAGCAACGCCACCGTCTTCATCATCCGCCATGCGGAAAAGCCCGAGGACGGCGACGGGCTGAGCCCCGATGGCGTCAGGCGCGCGCAGTTTTACGTGGATTATTTCAAGGGCCTCAAGATCGAGGGCAAGCCGCTCCAGCTCGACCACCTTTTCGCCGCGGCGGACTCCAAAAACAGCCAGCGCTCGCGGCTCACCCTCACGCCGCTGAGCCGCGCGCTGAATCTGCCGCTGGATTTGCGCTTCGAAGCCGATGACGCGAAGAGCCTCGCGGAGGAGTTGCTGGCCGAGGATCACGGCAAGGCCATCCTCATCTGCTGGCACCACGGCGCCATCCCCGACCTGCTGAAAAAGCTCGGCGAAAAGCCCGCAAGGCTGCTGCCCGACGGCGAGTGGCCGGACGACATCTTCGACTGGCTCATCGTGCTCCGCTTCGACGCCGCCGGCGGGGTGATCCCCAGCCGCTGCTACCGCATCAAGGAACGCTGGGGGAAGGCCCGCCCGTAGCGCGGTTTTCCCAAAGGCGCAGCGGTGAACTCCTCATCGTTCACCGGGCCGCGCGCTACTGCGGCTGCACCGCGGGGAGCGGCTTTTTGCTTTTGAGGATGTCCGCCTCGGACGTGAGCTTCTGGGCCTTGCCGCTAAAGATGAGGCGGCTGGGCCTTTCACCGAGCTGCTGGGTGATCGCCTTGGCGTGGGTGGAGACGACTTTGAGGTTTTCCAAAACGACGCTGAGTTCCTGCATGCGGCTGCCGAGGTTGCGGTCGGTGCGGGTGAGGAGCTGATCGGCGCTGCCCATGGTCTGCTCGATTTGGACCAGGAGTTTTTTGACTTCGGTGAGGTCGGTTTTGATGGGCTCGTCGGCGTCGGCGATGAGTTTGTCGAGGCGCTTGAGCGCGGCGTCGGCGGAGTCGGAGGTGACTTTCAGGCCGTCGATGAGTTTCGAGACTTTGGGCAAAGCGTCGCCGATGCCGTCTTTGAAGGTGTCGATGGCACCGCTGGTTTTTTTGAGCAGCGGGCCGATTTCCTGCAAGGCTTCGTCGGCGGTGCGGAGGATGGGGCCGATGGAGGCGAGCAGCGAGTCGAGTCCGGCGGAACCTTCGCCCTGGAGCACAGCCCCGGCGGCGAGCTTGTCCACATCGGGCGAGCCGGCGGAGAAGGCGACGAATTTGTCGCTGAGCAAAGTATCGGAAGCGATGGAAACGCGGATGTCGGAGGGCAGCGCGGGCACGTCCGGGCGCAGGGTGGCGGTGACGCGGACGGCGTTGCGTTTCTGCGCGTCGGTCTCGGCGGCGTTGCGTTCTTTGAAAGTGAGCAGGCGCACGGCGGTGATGCTGCCGGCGGGTGCGCCGGCGTAGCGCACTTCGGAGTGCAGGTGGACGCCGGTGACATCGGCAAAATCAATCTCGACGGTGGGGCCGGCCTTGCCCGCACCCCAGCCGGAGAGGGCGTAGGCGAGCGCGCCGACGAGCACGAGGCTGCAGACGATGACCAGGAAGGCGATGACGTAATCGGTGAAGTTCTTTTTCATGTGAACGCGTTTTGTTTGAGGCGGGGCCGGCCGAGCAGGCGGGTGACGTAGTCGTCTTTGGAAAGCTTGAGCGGCACGGGGCCGTCGGGCTCGCCGTTGATGAACTGCTTCACTTCGCCGTTGGTGCTGGCGCGGATTTCTGCGGGGGTGCCGGCGGCGATGATCTTCCCCTGGTTCGGCCCGGTGCCGAGCATGATCATGCGCGAGCCGATGCGAAAGGCGCTGGTCATGTCGTGGGTCACGACGACGGCGGTGACGCCGAGCTTGCGGGTCATTTCCTGGGTCAGAATATCGACGACGCTGACCATGATGGGGTCGAGCCCGGCGGTCGGCTCGTCGCTGAAGAGCAGCTCGGGATCAAGCGCCAGCGCCCGCGCGAGGCCGACGCGCTTTTTCATGCCGCCGGAAATCTCCGCGGGTTTCAAATGCTCGAAGCCAGTGAGGCCGACCATCTCGAGTTTCATTTTCACCATGAGATCGACGATGCCCGGATCGAGCTTGCTGTGCTCGACGATGGGCAGCGCGACGTTTTCGCCGACGGTCAGCGACTGGAGCAGCGCGCCGCTTTGAAAGAGCACGCCGAAGCGGCGGCGGACGCGGGCGAGCGCCTGCTCGTCCATCGTCGTGATCTCGTGGCCGAAAAGTTTGATCGAGCCGCTGGTCGGTTTCATCGCGCCGATGATGTGGCGGAGCAGCGTGGATTTTCCGCAGCCCGAGCCGCCCATGATGATCATCGTGTCGCCCTTCATGACTTTGAAAGACAGGCCGTTGAGCACGCGGCGTCCGTGGAATTCGCGGACGAGGTCGGTGACTTCGATGACCGGGATATTTTCGGCGGCGGCAGTCATGTGAAAAAGAAAAGCGCGGTGAGGCACGCGTTGGCGATGAGCATGATGAGCAGCGACCAGACGACCGAGCCGGTGGTGGCCTGCCCCACGCCTTCCGCGCCGCCTTCCACACCCAGCCCCATGTGGCAGGCTATGGTGATGATGAGCCACGCGAAGATGACGCTTTTAATCAGCCCCGACCAAAGATCCCACGTCTCGGCATGCGTGACGGAGCGGTGGATGTAGGCGGCGGTGTCGAAATCGAGCGCGAAGTGGCAGATGGACCAGCCGCCGACCATGCCCATCCAATCGCCAAAAATGGTGAGCACCGGCAGCATGATCATCATGGCGATGAAGCGCGGGACGACGAGGAAGCGGATGGGATTGATGGCCATGACTTCCAGCGCCTCGATCTCCTCGGAAACTTTCATCGTGCCCAGCTCCGCCGTGACCGCCGAGCCGCTGCGCCCGATGACGATGACGGCGACGATGAGCGGGCCGAGTTCACGCAGCAGCGAGAGGATGACGAGGTCCGGCACGAAGCTGATGCCCCCCATTTTGCGCAACGCGCCCGCACCCTGCATGGCCATCGTCAGGCCGATGCTGAAGGACGTGAGCGCGGCCATCGGCAGCGCGCGCACGCCGATCATAATCATCTGGTGAAAGACTTCGCTGACCTTGAACGGCTGGCCGCGAAAGGGCGCAAGGAGCGTCCAGTAAAGGATCTGGCCGTTGAGCGCGAGATACTGTTTCACGCGCCGGGTGGGGCGATGAGCGCGGCCCGCGCGTCGGCGAGGGTCGGGAAGATCGAGAGGAATTCGCTCAGCCGCACGAGGTCGAAAATGGTCTGCACCCGCGCACTGACATTCACCAGGGCAAAGCTCCCGCCGAAGGCCTGCGCCTTGCGGACATACTCAATGAGGGTGGCGAGGCCGGAGGAATCGACATAGTTGACGCCCGCGAAATCCAGCACCAGCACGGGCCGGCGGGCCTTGGCCTGAACTTGCAGCACTTCGCGCAGCTCGGGTGAGCACGCGAGATCGATTTCCCCGTCGAGGACGAGAATGTGCATGCCGTTTTCAGAAAGCTCCCGCGTTTGCATAAGGCGGGGAGAATTAGCAGTGCGGGCGCGGCGGCGGAAGGGGAAAGTGCGCGGGCTTGGGCATCCGCTAACTCGCCTCGGCCAGCGCACCTGCGGGCGGCGCATCCACCCACTTGCCATGGTCGCGAATCAAGTCCTGGAGCCGGTCCACGGCCTCGGCCTCGGGGATGTTGAACTTCACGGGGGTCTTGCCGACGTAGAGGTTCACCTTGCCGGGCGCGCCGCCGACGTAGCCGAAATCGGCGTCGGCCATTTCGCCGGGGCCGTTCACGATGCAGCCCATGATGGCGATCTTCACGCCTTTCAAATGCGCGGTGCTGGCTTTGATTTTGGCGGTGGTGGTCTGGAGGTTGAAGAGCGTGCGGCCGCAGCTCGGGCAGGCCACGTAGTCGGTCTTGAAAATGCGGGTGCCGGCGGCTTGCAGGACGTTGTAGGCGAGGCGGAGCGACTGGCCGGGCGCGGGCTCGCCCTGCACAAGCACGGCGTCGCCGATGCCGTCGCAAAGCAGCGCGCCGAGGTTGGTCGCGGCGGTGAGGAGGGTGGTGAGAAAATCCTTTGGCGCGTCGTCTGCGGGTGAAAGGACATCCTTGAGCAGAATGGGATGCCGCGGATCGAGGCGCGCGGCGAGGAGGCGGAAGGAGGCGATGACCGGGAGACCGATGCCGTCACCCACCGTCACGAGCTGCGGGTCGATATTTGCGTTGATCTCATCGAACGCACCTTCGTCACGCGGATCGACTTCGATGACGCGCGCGTTTTCGTAGATGATCTCCGGCTGGTAATCGCCCATCGACTTCACCTTGTGCGCGATTTTGTCGAACGACGCCTGGCGAACCACGACACGGACCAACTCTTCTCCGCCGAGCCTTGCATCGTCGCGGACAGTCGTCGCGGTGCCACGCCGTTCGTACGAAAACGGGTTGTAGCTGAGTTGAGCGTCGGGCGCCGGGCTTTGCGCATTGAGCGACTCTCCCGCGCGCGCCACGAGCGCTTTCGCGACAGGAATCTCGTGGACGCTGTCCTCGGTAAGCGAAACGCGGATGGTGTCGCCGATGCCGTCGTTGAGCAGGCTGCCGATGCCGATGGCGGATTTGATGCGGCCGTCTTCGCCGTCGCCGGCCTCGGTGACGCCGAGATGGATGGGGTAATTCCAATCCGGCCCTTCCTCCGCGAGCCGCGCGGCGAGGAGCCGGTAGGCTTCGATCATGACCTTCGGGTTGCTCGATTTCATCGAGAAGACGAACTCGTGATAGCCGAGGTCGCGGGCGATGCGGGCAAACTCGAGCGCGCTCTCGACCATGCCGAGCGGGGTGTCGCCGTAGCGGTTCATGATGCGGTCGCTGAGCG
>JANXWQ010000073.1 GCA_025351065.1 Chthoniobacter sp.
GTGCCCTGCCGACGGCCAATGGGCGGACGGTGCTGACCATGGACGACGCGGGCAGCCTGGGTAACTCGCAGTTGAACCTGATTGGCGGGTTCAACCAGGCCATCGCTTCGCTGACCAGTGCGAATACGCCGAGCGGCCTAAGTTCCCAAGTGA
This sequence comes from Chthoniobacter sp., assembly GCA_025351065.1. GTDB lineage: Bacteria > Verrucomicrobiota > Verrucomicrobiia > Chthoniobacterales > Chthoniobacteraceae > Chthoniobacter. The sequence continues at coordinate 154 of JANXWQ010000073.1, forward strand.
ACCTCAATAGTAACACCCTGACCATCGGGACGGCGGCTGGGACGACCAATTTCTTCGGGACGATCAGCGGCGCGGGCAGCATCATCAAGGACGGGACGAGCACGCAGATTCTCAGCGGCACCAATACTTACACTGGGTTGACCAGCGTGCAGGCCGGCACTTTGCAGGCGGGCTCGACGCAGGCCTTCGGGGTGAACTCCCTCGTTATTGTCGCCAATGGCGCGAAGCTGGAGCTGGCGGGCTTTAGTAATACTATCGGCGTGCTGTCGGACAATGGGGTTTTCCCGGCCACGGGCATCGTGCAGAACACGCTGGCGACGGGCGGGAACAGCCCGACGGTGCTGACCATCGCGGGGGCGAATGGTCCCGGCGTGGGTTTTGGCGGGAAGATCAACCAGAGCGGGGCCGGTGCGCCGTTGCAGGTGGTGAAGAATGGCCCGGGCACGCAGTCCCTCTCCGGCCAAAGTAACTACTCGGGCGGGACGACGCTCAACGCGGGTACACTGGACATCGACGCGAGCAGCGTGCCGGCGCTGGCGATTCCCTCGGTCAATCCCGTGCTGACCGGGCCGCTGGGGACGAGCGGACTGGTGATCACGGGCGGGGAAATCGGCACGGGCATTGGCACAGGCGGGCTCCATCAGACCAATGCGATTGGCAACGTGGTGTCGTTGGTCGGGAACTTCTCGGTGTCGAACATCGTGCTGCCGGCGGCGGTGCTGCCTCCGGGCACTGCCGGGGCTCCGCTGGCGGCGGATGGCGGGGTGCTCAACAGCCTCGCCGTGGGCTTCAACTCGGACGGTGTGGCCTTCACCGGGCTGGTGTTTTTGGGAGGAGGGCCGGTCATCACGACCAACAGCGGTTTCCTGGACCTGACGGGAACGATTGCCGATCCCCTTGGGCCGGGCACTGGGCTGACCTTTGCGGGCAACACCTTTACCTATCTCGGCAGTTCGGGAGTGAGCGGCATTCCGGGGATCGCCGGCCAGGTCGATGCCTCGAACACCTATGGGGGCCTGACCACGGTGGCGGGCGGCTTTGTGCTCCTCGGCAAGAACAGCTTTGCGACGGCCATCCCCGGCAATCTGCAAGTCGATGCCGGGGCGACGGTGCGCTTTGACAGTGCAGCCGCCGCGACGACGCCGAACCAGATCGCCACCACGGCCAGCGTGCTCATCAACGGCACGCTCGACCTTGCCGGCCTCAACCAGACGGTCAACAACCTGACCGGCGCCGGCATCATGCAACTCGATGATGCCAATGGCGGTAACACCGGCAAGGCGGCGGTCTTTACCGTGAACTCGGGCCTCTTCACCGGCGCGATCACGGATAACAGCAAGGGCGGGCAGCTCGTGAAGAACTCAGCCGGCACCCTCGTCCTCGGCGGCACAAACACCTATGTGGGTAACACCACCGTCAATGCGGGTAACTTGATCGTGAACGGCTCGATCGCCAGCAAGAACACCATCGTCAACCCGCTGGCGCTGCTCGGCGGCATCGGCGCGGTCAAAGGTAACGTGCTGAACTCCGGCATCCTCTCGCCCGGCGCGACCTCCGGCAGCGGCGTGGGCAAACTGACCGTCGGCGGCAACTACACGCAGACCGGCACCGGCAAAGCGATCATCGAGGTGAAAGGCCGCACCACCGGCCAGTCCGACCAGGTAGCCGTGGGCGGCGCAGCAAATCTCGGCGGCACTCTGCGCCTCGTGAACCTCGGCAACGTGCGCCTGCAGCGCGGCGACAAGGTGACCTTCCTCACCGCGACCGGCGGCGTGAACGGCCAGTTCGCCACGGTCAATAGCGACAGCTTTCTCCCCTCCGGCCACCTGCTGAAAGCCGGTGTGGTCTATCACTCGAACAGCGTCGATCTCGCCGCTGTGCAGGGCTCCTTTGCCAACGGCCTCGGCGGGCTGACCCCGAACCAGAAAGCCGTGGCCCGCAACCTCGACGGCATGGTCAACGACCATCGCGCCAACGCGGTCATTAACTTCCTCGACACCGAGCTGCTGGGTAACTTGCCCAAGGACTTGGACAGGATCGCGCCCGAAGAACTCGCGTCCATTTTCACCATAGGCATCTCCCTCGCCGATGTGCAGACCGCGAATCTCGAGCGGCGCATGGACGACCTCCAGGGCGGTGCGGAAGGCTTCAGCGCCAGCGGTTACGCCATGAACGCCGGCGGCCCCAGCTACAGCAGCGCCGCGGGCTCCGGCAGCTACGGCCCGGCGGGCAAAGGCGGCAAGGAACTCCGCGCGCCGGAAGACCACCGCTGGGGCGTGTTTGTCACCGGCGTCGGTGAGTTCACCCTCGTCGGCAGCACCGCCAACGCGCGCGGCTACGACCTGACCACCGGCGGCTTCACCATCGGCGTGGACTACAAGCTGACGCCGAACTTTGTCCTCGGTATTAACACCGGCTACGCCCGCAGCAACGCCGACCTCGTCAGCAGCGGCCACGTCACCGTGGACGGCGCGAAGCTCGGGCTCTACGCGACTTACTTCACCGGCACCGGCTTTTACGCCGACGCGGCGCTCAGCGGCGGCTACAACAGCTACGACACCCGGCGCTCCGCGCTCAAAGGCAGCGCCAACGGCGGCACCAGCGGCGGCGAATTCAACGCGCTCTTTGCCACCGGCTACGACTGGAAAACCGGCGGCCTGAGCATCGGCCCCGTGGCCAGCGTGCAATACACCTACGTGGGCCTGCAAAACTTCCAGGAGCACGGCTCGCTGGCGCCGCTCAAATTCAACTCGCAAAGCGGCGAAAGCCTCCGCACCGCGCTCGGCGTGAAAGCCAGCTACGACTGGCGGACCGCCAGCGGCGTGGTCATCCGGCCCGAGGCGCGCGTGTCATGGCAGCATGAATTTGGCGACAGCAGCTTTGCGCTCGACTCGCGCTTTGCCAATGGCGCGGGCAACACCTTCACCGTCCACGGCCCGCAGATCGGCGACGACAGCCTGCTCGTCGGGGCCGGCCTGGCCGTGGTGTGGAATGAGCGCACCTCGACCTACGTCTATTACGACGGCGAACTGGTGCGCACGAACTACAACTCGCACAACGTGAGCGGCGGCGTGCGCCTGAGCTTCTAAGCGCGCCACCGAACGCAGTAAAAAATTCGTCAAGCCCGCCAGCCCGCAAAGCTGGCGGGCTTTTGCGTGCCGCTGCGGCGCGGCACCGCGGCGCTAAAGTGCTGGTCGGGAAAAATTGCCATTACCGCTCCCCGAGCGCCTGCGCGATTTCCACTGGCGCGCGGCGCAGCCTTTCCCACTCGGCGGCGAGTGCCGCCGTCTCGTACGGCAGCCATGCGCCGGTGGCCGTGGAGTAAAGGCCCGCGGCCACGGGTGCGCCGAGCATCGCCGTGAGCGTCTGCCAGTAGGCGCTGAGCTGCGGGAGATAGTGCGCGCTGAGCTGCGGCAGCTCAGCCTCGGTCGTGCGGTTGGTTTTCCAATCGAGAAGCAGCCAGCGCCCGGCGGCGGGATCGAAAACCGCAAGGTCGATGATGCCTTCGAGACATTCGCGCTTGCTCATTGCCCAGAGGAACGGCAGCTCCACATGTGCCACCGCGCCCGGCGCGGTGAGCAGCCGGGCGAGCGGCGTGTCGGTCGTGAGCTGGGTGCGGAGCAGCGTCCATTCGTGGCGGGAAAGCGGGGCGTTGGGCGACTGCGCGACGGCGTTTTCAAAGGTCGTGTCCCACGCGGCGGCGTCCGCGCGCCAGTCGAGCTGCTCGATGAACTCGTGCCACCACGTCCCGTAAAGCGCGCCGCTGTTCGCCGCGCTCGCGGTGTGGCGTTTCATTTCCAAATACGCCGCGGGATCGGCGTCCGCGAGCGCGGCCTCGGCGAGGGCGCTCGGGTTGCGCTTGATGAAATGCGTCGCGTGCTCGCGCGCGGTGGCGGCGGCTTCGGGCGGGAAAGGCGCGAGCGTGGCGACGGTGAGTTCGCGCTCACGGCTGCCGGTGCGTTCGGCCTGCTGCGCGGCGGTCGGAGCGCAGGCCCGCGGCGTGTCGGGCAGTGCGGCAAAAGTCGCGGCGCTCACGTTTTCACCGTCGCAGCGGAGCAGTCGCGCGGCGGAGTTTTTCGGCAGGCCGCTTTTCTTGGTGAAAAGCGCGAGGTCATCGGCGAGCACGAGCGTGTGCTTCGTGCGGGTGAGTGCGACGTAGAGGAGGCGTTCGAGTTCCTGCCGGCTCTGCGCGTCGAGCGCGGCTTTCAGCTCCCCGCCGAGGTCCGCACTGTCGAGGGCGGCGTGCGCGCGGCCGTCGAGCGGATGCCGCAGCAGGCGCGGGTAGCCGGGGCTGCGCTGCACCACGCCCCGCGCGAAAAACGGCACGACGACGCACTGCCACTCGGAGCCTTTCGCCTTGTGGCAGGTGATGAGCTGGATGGCGTCGCGCACCGCCGTCCGCACCTCGCGCGTCGCGCTGAAACCCGCGCGCAGCTCCTCGGCAAATGCGGCGAGCGTGCGCCCGCCCGCCTCGGCGGTCGCGGCGAGCGTGAGCAGGTCGTCGAGTTCGGCGTCGAGGTTTTCAAACTCCCCGTCCGGCAAGGCCAGCAGCCGTTCCCGGAGCCGCGTGGCTTTCACGATCTCCTGCATTGCGGAGAAAAGCGGGAGCGCGATGACGCGGGCCCGCGTGTCGGCGAGCAGGTTCAGCGTCTCGGCGATGACGCCCGTGCGTGTGGTCGGCGCGGCGATGTGAAAACGCTCGCCGTGGCCCTCGGCGAAAGCGGCGAGCTCGTGATCGGACAGGCCGAAGACTTCCCGCAGCACGCCCGCGATTTCGTAGCCGTGGCGCGGCTCCGCCATGACGAGGGCGAGCGCCGTGAACCACGCATAGGCCGGGCTGTCGCCCTTGAGGTCGCGCTCGGACTGGATCTGCACGTCGAAGCCCTTCGCCCGCAGTGCCTCGCGCAGCGGCGGGAACCAGCCCTTGCGCGGGCACAGCACCGCGACCTCGCGCCACGACTGCGCGCGGAGCCGCGCCAACCCTTGATCGCGGAGCCATTGCGCCAGCCGCTCCGCCTCGAACTTCGCGCGCTTCCAGTCGTTCCATTCGTCGAGCATCGGCAGCGCACCGAGGTCGAAACGCAGGATCTGTCCGGGCAGCGCAGTGGGTCGCGGATTGAGTTCGACGAACGCCACCTGCCCGCCGCGGTCGTTGAGAATTGGCGGGAACGCGGCGTTGACGAAAGCGATCTGATCCTCGTCGAGACGAAACGTGACCGAAAACTCCACGGCCTCGCCCGCGCCAGTACGAAGCAGCGTGTCGTGAACGCGCCGGTAGTGCGCGAGGTCGGCGCGCTCGCCGAAGATGGACTGCTGAAAATCGCCGACCATGCAGAAATGCCCGGCTCGCGGCGGCGCGCTCTCTGCGTCGAGCCACGCACCACTGGCGTCGGGCGGGCGCGTGATTTCCAGCAGCGTGTCGAACTGCACCGGATCGGTGTCCTGCGCCTCGTCGAGGATCACGCGGTGGTTTTTTTCGCGGATGCGCCGCGCCGCCTCGGGGGCGCGCAGCAGCGCGCTGGCGAGCGCGATCTGGTCGTCGTAATTGATCGCCCCTTTCGCCAGCCGGAAGTCGCGGTATGCCCGCCCGACTTCCGCCGCCACGCGCAGCGCGCAACGCCGCATCCACTCGCGCATCGGCCCGAGCGCCGCCGCCCACAGCGGAGTGAAATCCTTCGCCGTCGTCCCGCACTCCGGCAGCGGGGCAAAGCCGTCGCCTTCGCGCCAAGCGTTTTCCCATTCACGCAGCCGCTCCTGCGCCGCCACCACACCGCGCTTGGCGTTGCCTTTGCCCGCCGCAGCATACACCTCACCGAAAGCGCCCGCGGGAAATTCGCCGGGCTCCTCGCCCGCCTCCGCGCGACCGCGGCGGCCCAGCTCCATCAGCTCGCGCACCGGCGCGAGACGCAGCAGACAGCGGCGTTGCGGGGCGGTGAGGCCCGCGCCGACGGTGGTCTGCTGCTGCATGAATTCCATCCACAGCGCGCCGTCGTCGCTCAGCAGATCGAGCTGTCCCGGCAGGCCGACGTGATGCCCGTGCTGGCGCAGAAGTTTCACGCAAAAGCTGTGGATCGTGCCGAAGAACGCGCGGTTGAAAGCAGCGAGAACTTCGAGCGAGACGCCCTCCTCGAAGATGCGCTGCCGCGCGCGCTGCTGCATCTCGTCTGCGGCGCGATTGGTGAAAGTGACGACGACCAGCGCGGGCAACAGCTCCAGCGCGCGGGCGCTCGTGGCGATGGCGATGATGCGATCGGTGATCGCACGCGTCTTCCCACTGCCGGCGGAGGCGACGACGGAAAAATTTCGCTCCAGTCCCGTGATGAAGCGCTCGCGCTGCGGCTGGTCGATGGGCTGGCTCACGCGCTCTCCTCCTCGCTGCAAAGATCGGGATGGGTGCGCGACCATTTTTCGTCGAGCACCGCCTCGTCGATGGCGAGGGTGGCGAGCGGGTAGTCGCCGCGGAAGGCGAACTCATCGCGCAGCGCGCCGCGCAGGCCGAAGACGCCGCTCTCCTGCATGCGGTGCAGGCCGCGCCAGAGCCGGGATTGCGCGGTGAGTTCGTCGAGCGTGAGCTGTGGCGCGTCGAGCGCGAGGTCGGGCGTGAGCAGGCTCACGCCATTCGCGCGCAGGGCCAGCGCGTAGAGCGCGAGCTGCACGCCGTCGCCGCCGCGGAGTTTTTTTTCGGTGAGCGGCTTTCGGTTGCCGGTTTTGTAATCGACGATCCACGCGCCTTCCGATGTGGGCGCGGTGGTGAGCAAAAGGTCGGCGCGCCCGTGCATGTGCAGCGCCGCGCCGTCGGCGAGTGGGATGGCGGTGTCGGCGAGCGTCCACTCGGTCGCGAGGTGCGTGCGGCTTTCCACCGCCGCCACACGCTGCGCGAGCCGCTGCGCGAGGTGCAGCGCCTGTTGCCACGCGGAGAGCCACCAGTCGGGCGCGGTGCGGTCGCACGCGGCGAGCACGGTGCGCACGCGTTCGCGAAAGGCGGTGGCGTGGGTGTGGACGCGGGCGAGCAGCTCGGGCGGCGGGGGCAGCAGGGCGAAAGTGTTGGGCACCGCGGCATCCGAGATGGCGCGCAGCCAGGCGTGAACCCATTGGCCGGTGGCGAGGCTCCACGGCGTCTCGTCGCCCGCATCGCGTGCGGACACGCCGAGCAGTTTGTGCATCCAGATGAGTGCGGGTGAGGTGAGCGCGTTTTCCCAAGCCGTCGCCGAGAGGCGTAGCGGCGCGAGCGGCGTGCGCAGGGCGAATTCGTATTCGCCGAACGGCTGCGTGGTGTCGCGGCGCGCGGTGAAAGCGGTGTGCGTCTGCTGCACGGGCGCGAGGTCGGGCGCGGGTTTTTTCCACAGCGCGGCGGTGTCGAGCCAGCGGGCGGTTTCGTCGCGGAGCGCGGTCATGGCGTCTTGCGAGACGGCGCGGTGGTGGACGCGGAAATAGAGGCGGGTGAAAAAGTCGCTCGGGTTTAGCCGGCGGTCGGGCGTGGCTTCGTCGAAGAGCTGCGCGGTGGCGGCGATGGCGGTGGTGGCGGAATCGAGCGTGGCGAGGAACTGGCGCAGCGCGAGGTCGCGGCGCTGGGCGGGGCCGAGGCAGAGGGCGTGGCCGGGCTGCACGGTTTCGTGGCCTTCGCCCTGCGAGCCTTGGGCGGTGGCGCGCTGGTTGAGGACGCGGATGCGGCGGTTGAGGGCGTCGATTTCCTCCTCGCCGAGAAAGCCGGAATCTTCGAGCGCGGGCGGCCACTGGCCTTCGTTCAGTCCGGCGAGGATGAGGTGCGTCCATGTCTGCGCATCAGCCTGCCCACAAGGAAGGAGATGCACGCGGCTGTATGGGTGGTTGCCGCATTCCGCGCGCTCGGCCCGCCAGGAGACGAGCGTTTCGCGCAGCCAGCGCAGCCACGCGCGGCGGGAGATTTCGAGACGCAGAGCGTCGCGCCAGTCGGCGGCGAGGCGCGTGAGTTCGTCGGCGCGTGCGGGCCAGTCGAGCGCGCGGAAAATCTCGCCGGTGCGCGCGATGAACGCCGCGAGCGTGGCGTGCGCGGGCAGCCACGGGAGCGCGCGGAGGGCGGCGGCGAGCGCGGGGGCGTGGCGTTTGCGCGGGTGGTGCGCGAGGTATTCGGCTACGACGGCGAGATCGTCGATGAGCAGGTCGCCGAAGGTGCGGGCGAGTGCGTCCTCGGCATCGGCGAGCGCGAGGCCGGCGAATGGTTTGTCCGGCTGCGCGCGCAGGAAGCGCAAGAACGCGGGGAGGCGCGGACTTTCCTGCAACTCCAGCCAGGCGGGCCACGCGGCGTCTTCGAGCGGGCCGGGCGCTTGGTGCGCGAGGCCGTCGTCGTGCGGCACGTCGTGCTCGGCGAGCAGCGTAGCGACGCGGCGCGAGAGCGCGCCCGCGACGGGAAACAAGATGCCTAGCTGCTCGCAGGCCGGGTCGGCGAGAAAGTGCAGCGCCTTGGCGACGACGGCCTGCGCGTGCTCGGCGGTGTTTTGGCCGACGAGAAACGCAAACTCACGCGCGGGCTCGGCGGTTTCTGCGGGGATGGGCGCGGATGCGCCGAAGGTTTCCTCCCACGTCCCGATCCACGCGGCATCGAGCGTCTGCGCCTCGGTGCGCGGTTCGGTGAGGATGACGGTCGCGTGCGCGGCTGTCTGCACAGCGGCGGCGAGCAGCGGCCAGAGGGGCCAGTGCAGGCCGTCGAAGCCGGTGACAAAGAGTGCGGCGAAATGCGGCTCCGCATGGCGCGCGGCGGCGAGCAGCGTGCGGTCGGCTTCGTGCATGAGCTGAAAGCCCGCGCGCGCGACGAGCCGCTCGAATTCCGCCACGACCGGACGCAGCGCGGCCGGCCCGGCATCCGCGAATTTCCAGCCGCCCGCGCTGAGCAGGTCGATGGTTTTGAGCAGCACATCAGGAGACGCAGCCACCCCGGAACCCGCTTCGCCACAGCGTTCCGCGGCGGCGGCGAGGAGCAGGTGCAGGTGCTCGCGCAGGGGCACGCGGGCGGTCGCGCCGAGGTGCCGCGCGAGCCGGTCGCGCAGCGCGCCGGGGGTGAGAAAGTGGATGCCGAGCAGCGGCACACCCGCAGCGAGTGCGTGCGCTTTCAAGGCATACGCATGGCTGCGAAACGGCACGAGCACGGCCACGGGACGGCGCTCCCGCTGCGCCCCGGCGGCCACGTTTTTCAACCACGGCAGGAAGACCGCATCGAGCGCCGCCGCCGGATGAGCCGCAGTGAGGAGGGAGACTTTCATCGTCAGAGCGCCCCGCGTTTTAGCCGCGCCTCACAGCCACTTTTTCCGTTTGAAAAACATGATCTGGCCGACGGCGATGGCGGCCATGACGAGCAGGCAGCCGAGGTAGCCGTGGGGCTGGTGCAGCTCGGGCAGGTTCCAGGGCATCTTGCCGTCGGCGTAATCGAAGTTCATGCCATAGACGCCGGCGACAAATGTAAGCGGAATGAAGATGGCCGACATGACGGTGAGGACGCGCATGATCTCGTTCGTGCGCATGCCGACGGCGCTGAGATACATTTCGGTGAGGCCGGAGACGACGTCGCGGTAGCTCTCGATGAGGTCCATGATCTGCACGGTGTGGTCGTAACAGTCGCGGAGGAAAACCTTGGTCTCCGCGGCGACGATGCCGGTCTCGTCGTGCAGGAGCGAGTTGCAGACATCGCGCTCGGGCCAGACGAAACGGCGGAGCTGCATGAGGGTGCGCTTGTGTTCGTGGAGGCGCGCGACGCAGGTGGCGTTGGGGCGTTCGAGCACTTCGTCTTCAAGGGTTTCGAGGGCGTCGCCGACGGCTTCGAGGATGGGGAAGCAGTGATCCACAATCGAGTCGAGCAGGGCGTAGGCGAGGTAGTCCGCGCCGAGTTTGCGGATGTAGCCGCGGCCCGCACGGATGCGCTCGCGCACGGGGTCAAAGACATCGGTTTCCGGCTCCTCCTGGATGGTGATGAGAAAGCGCGGAGTGAGAAACATGCTGACCTGCTCGCCGCACATCTGGCTGTCGGTGTCGCGATACACCATCTGCGCGATGATGAAGAGCAGGCCGTCGTAGGGTTCCATCTTCGGGCGCTGGCCGGTGTGGAGCACGTCCTCAAGGGCGAGGGGATGCAGGCCGTATTTTTCGCCGAGCGCTTTGAAAAGTTCGGCGTCGCCGAGGCCCTCGATGTCGAGCCAGCGGACTTTGCCGTCGTCGGTGACGGTGGGCAGGTCGGCGGCGGAGGTGATGGTTTTTTCGACCACGGAATTGAGGTCGTACTCGATGAGCTTGATGACGGGCTTTTCCGCATCGCAGGGCACGGCGAGGGTCGCGAGGGTGGCGGGTGCGGTGCCGGGAATCGCGTAGTGCGTTTTGAACATGGGCGCGCAGCGTAGCGGGCGGCGGGGTGGGGGGAAAGCGGGCAGTGCGGGCAAAAAAAGGGCGGGAAGCCTGCGCTTCCCGCCCGTAGTTCAATCGGCAAAAAAATCTGCGTCAGCGGGGGCTTACCTGGCTTCCTGCGCGGCGCGGCGCTTTTCCATGCCGGCCTTGAATTTTTCGAGCTGCTCGGGCGTGAGGATCGGTTTGATCTGCTCCATCGAGGCGGTGATGATTGCGCGCATCTTCTCGCCTTTCTGCTCGCGGCTCGTGGTGGTGTCGGCCCGCAGCACCTGGATTTTTTCGCGATCTTTTTCGAGGATCGGTTTGATCTTTTCGACCTGTTCGGGCGTGAGGCCGAGCTGCTCTTTCATCATTTCCAGCCGGTCGCCGCGCGGGCCGTCGGGGCCGCGTTCGGGCTTGGCGGCTTCGGGTGTGGCGGGCGGGGGATTGACGGGCGGGGTGGGGGGCACCGGGTCGGCGGCGCGGAGGGTGGCGGTGGCCGCGAGCAGGCTGGCGGTGGCGAGGCTGCGGAGGGTGGATTGGGTTTTCATCGTGGTGGAGAAAACACCCGGCCTGGGGCCGAGTTGCGCGGGTTTGGAAAAAAATCGCGCGACCTCCGCCCACCTTTGCCGGCCAACAAAAAGACCCGGCGGACAGCCGGGTCTTTTCGTGAAAACCGGGCCGCGCCGGGGTGGCGCGGCGTGTGAAAAAATTACTTCGCGGTCTTCTCCTCGATGTATTTGACCACGTCGCCGACGGTCTGGAGTTTCTCCGCGTCCTCGTCGGGCACTTCGACCGAAAATTCCTCCTCGAACGCCATGACCAGCTCGACGGTATCGAGCGAGTCCGCGCCGAGATCCTCGATGAACGAGGCGGTGGTCGTGACCTGTTCGGGGTTCACGCCGAGCTGCTCGACAATGATGTCTTTCACTTTTTCTTCGATCGTTTTTTCGGCCATAAATTCGGTGGTTGGAGCTGTGGGTTTGGTTGGTTTAGGGCGCATGCTTTAGAGGCGTGTCCGGGGGTTGGCAACAACTAATTTTCCGCCGCATTTTCCGCCGCAAAATCGGCACTGGCGTCCGTCCGCGAGCGCCGTTAGTAACGGAGCCCATGAGCGATTTGCCCCAGGAGTTTGATCTCCAATTTTTGCCCGCCTGGCTGAAAGAAAGCCCGGCTAAAAACCCGTACGCCGACTACGAGGGCGAGGGGGGAGACCGCCCGCGCCGCGACCGCGACGACCGCAGTCCGCGCGGACCGCGCCCGGAGCGCCGCGGCCCACCGCCGCCGCGGGGCGACCGGGGCGCACCAGGAGGGGATCGTCGCGGGCCGGGGCCAAACCGTCCGCCGGGCGACCGGACGCGCGGGCCGCGGCCGGGCGGGGATCGTGTTCGCGGCGACCGTCCGCCGGAGCGGCGGGATGAGCCACGGGTGCCGCGGGAGACCGTGCCGGCGCAGTTGAAGATCGACTTTCTGCCCGAGCCGAATGCGGCGGCGGGCATCGCGAAGCAGATCAAGTCGAGCGGGCGGGCGTATCCGGTTTTCGGGACGGGCAAACTTTTTCTCGACCGCCCGGAGCGGCATCTCGTGCGCGTCACCTCGGGCGACCCGGCGGTGCCGCTTTTCCAAATCGGGGACGGCCCGGTGGCGTTCGACCGCGTGGTGGTGGAGCGCAATGCGTTTCAGCACGCGAAGGACGAATTTTACGCCGCCGAAACGGTGCAGGGCGAGCCGATCAAAGGCAACTTCACGAACGTGGCGCGCTGCCGTGCCACGGGCACGCTGCTCGGCCCCACGAACCACCACGGCTACCAGCCCGCGCTGCGCAAGCTGTACGAGGAGCAGTTCAGCCGGCGCATGTCGTTTCAGGATTTCCAGCAGTACGAAATCAGCATTGTGAACGACGAGCAGACCGTGGCCGACTGGAAGGAGCAGGCGCGCACGAGCACGACCTACGTGACGGTGAAGGAAGCTGAGCCCGTCACGTTCAAGACGGTCTTTGACGCCGAGCAGCATTTCAAAAAGACCTACCTCCCGCAGCTCGTGAAAACCGGCGTGACGCTGGAGTGCAGCGGCGCGGCCAGCCGGGTGAGCGCCGACCGCCATGTGGCCGGCGCGGCGCGCGCGGCGTGGGAGGCGGAGAGCCGTTTCCCGCAGCAGATGGTGAATGCGCTGCGCCCGTATTTCGCCGAGGCGGGACTGACGTTTTTCAAGCATCGCAAGCGAATGCTTTTCGTCTGCACGACAAAGCCGCTGCGCCATCCGGCAGGGCAGGTTTTTTCCGACGGCATCGCGGCTATTTTGCAAACAGTCGAGGCCGCGCCGCGCATCAAGCGCCCGCAGCTCGCGGCGAAAATTCTCGGCGAGCCGCAGGACACGCCCGAGGCCGCCGCGCGCAAGGCGCAGCTCGCCGCCGACCTGCACTATCTGATCCACGCGGGGCACGTCATCGAATTCTCCGACGGCGCGCTCGAACTCCCGCTCGCGCCGAATGCGAAGCCCGAGCCAGAGCGGAAAAATGCGGGCGACGCGAAGCCCGATGCCGCCAGTGCGGAGAGCACTGCGGTCGTGGAGGAAAGCGAGCCCGAGCTGGATGTGCCGGACGATGCGCCGCTTGCCGACGCGCCGATCTCGGCAGAGGCGGAGGCGACGACCGCTGCTGCGGAAATGCCGCCTGCGAGCGCGGTGGAATAAGGTTTGTTGCAGCGCCGCGCGAAGCGCCTGTGCTCACGCTTTGCAAAAAAAATCCGCGGCTTTTCCTCCAAAAACGGCCGCTGGATAACGCCCGCGCTGGGCGCTACGGCTTGCGGGTGATCTCCAGGCGCATGAAGCGCTGCGGGGTGTCCGGAGTGATCTGCACGTTGTCACGGAAGGTCACGGTCTGGGTGCCGTCGGCGTTGTTGATCGGCGAGCCGACCTGTATGGGCGTGCCGTTCCAGAGATTGGGCGCGTCGCCGGACTGCGGCGTGTAGGTGAGGTCGGTGGCGGTGGGTTGGCGGCGGAAGGTGATGGTGAGGAATTGCTCGCCGTAGAGGGTTTGGATGGCGGTGACGGGTGCACCAGCCGCATCGGCCACTTTGGGGTTGAGGCCGTAGGCGTATTCGAGGAAGCCGTTGAGGCCGTCGTGATCGAGATCCAGGGTCTCGTCGGTGGCGGCAGGGTTGAGTAGCTCGGTGGGGGTGAAGTTGGTGAGCTGCCACAGGCTGAGAGGCGCGGCGCTCGTGATGGTCACGACCGACCGCCAGGGTGTGCTGGTAGAGGTGCCGCCGATGGGGACACCGAGATTGAGGACAAAGGTCTGGTTGGGCTGGGCGATGCCGTCGTTGAGCAGCGGCACGGTGAAGGTTTTGTTCGAGACATCCCCATCCCCCCACGAGAGCGTGCCGGCGACCGGGGTGTAGCGGGTGGCGGCGGCGGTGCCGGGCTGGGTGCCGTAGTTCACGGTGAGCGCGCCGTAGCTGCCGCCGGTGCGTTTGGCGGTGACGGTCAGCGAGGTGGCCTCGGCACCGGCGGCGGTGGCGGCGCTGAACTGCACCTGGCCGGGGAGGGCCGGGGGCAGGGTGAAAATTCTCGCCAAGGTGAGACCGGCGATGTCCTCGATGGTGGCGTAATCGGTGCCCATGATGAGGCGGCCATTGGGCTGCATGGCCAGGTCAAAAACCTCGCCGGTCGAGCCGGTGCCGACGTTGAAGTTGGGGTCGATCCCGCCGTTGGTGTTGAGCCGCGCGAACGAATTCATGGCCGTCGAGCCGATCTTGGCGAATTTTCCGCCGATGATGATGTTGCCGCCGGCATCGATGATAGATGCGCCGACCGACGAGGTGGGCGCGGGATAGGTGACGGTGGAGTCCAGGTTCGGATTGAAGCTGCTGTCGAGCGAGCCGTTGGCGTTGAGCCGGGCCATGCGGTTGCGGGCGAAGTTCGCCAACTGCGTGGTGCCGCCGAAGCCGTTGAAGTCGCCGCCGATGACGATCTGGCCGTTGCGCTGCAAGGCGACGGTGCGGACTTCCTGAATCCAGCCGGGGTTGGCGTAGGCGCCGGCCCCGCGCTGCGGGTCAAATGTGGGGTCGAGCGTGCCATTGGCCAGCACACGGATGATGCCGGATTTTTGCGTTAGCTGCTCACTGCCGAAAAAGAAGCGCCCGGCGACGATGATGCGGCCGTCCGGCTGGATGGCGAGCGCCGAGACCTTCCAGTTGTAGGGCTGCGAAAAATCCGGCCCGACAAAGGTCGTGTCCACCGAGCCGTCGGGGTTCAGCCGGGCGAGGTATTCGCGGGCGTAGTCGTTGAAAATGGTGAAGCTGCCGCCGATCAGGATTTTGCCGTCCGGCTGCACCGCGATCACCCGCACGGCGGCGCTGGTTCCGGCGCTCGCCGCGCCGGTGACCACGTCAAAGGTGGGATCCACCGAGCCGTCCGCGTTCAGCCGTGCGACGCCCGCCGCCGGGCTGCCGTCCACGTCGCCAAATTCACCGCCGATGAGAATTTTTCCATCTGGCTGCAAAGCCACGGCATAGACGGGCAGGACATCCACGCCGCCGCCGAAACCGAAGGGCAGATCGATGGTGCCGTTTGCATTGATCCGCGCGATGCCTTTGTTGGGCACGTCGAAAGCGCCACCGATGATCAATTTGCCGTCGGGCTGAAGGACGGTTTGGTACACCGCGTTGTTCACGTAGTCTTCGCCAAACGAGCTGTCGAACGTCCCGGCGGAGCCGATGTTCACGAGGCAGTTGGGGACATCGATGAGGGTGCCGGGGGTCTGGTTGGTGAGGTTGACGGTGAAGGTTTTCACGCCCACGAAAGGCAGGTTCGGGACGATGGGGATGGTCAAACTCTTGGGGACATTGTCGCCCGCGGCCCAGGTGAAGGTGCCGTTTCTCGCCGCGTAGTAGGCGGGCGCGGTGGCGGTGCCATTGACGGTGGCGTAGTCCGCCTTGATGAGGCCGAGGCTGCTCGGGGTGCGGTGGAGCACGGCGGTCAGGGTCACGCTGGCCGAGGTTTTTTCCACGCTGACGATCGGCGGCAGCCACTCGATGAGCGGGTCAAATTGGATCAGGCAGTCGAGGTATTCGTTCGGGGTCACGCCGCCTTTGGCGAGCGGCTTGATGCTGATGCCGCTCACGGTGTCGTGAAAGGATTTACCGATGGCCAGCCCCGCGTCCTGCGGGTCGGAGCCGGGCGTGGTCATGTCGAGCAGATTGCCCTGCACCACGCTGTTGTAACCCCAGATGATGTAGGCTCCGCCGAAAAGGTTGGGCACGGCGGTGAAAAGCTGCCGGAAGCCGATCCAGTAGTCCTGCTGCGCGTTGCGGACGATTTTCAGCGCCAGGGTGTTGGCGGTGTTGGCGGAGGGGTGGTCGAAGCGGTAGAGGCGGTAGGTGCCGTCCGCGGTGATCGTCTGCACGCTGGTGTCGGGGATCCATTGCAGGATGCTTTTTTCCCACTGGTCAAACTGGAACTTGATGTCCGTGCTGCCGCCGCCCATCACGCCAAACGGGTCGGCGTACTCCGTGCTCGAGCCGTTGGGCGAAACCGGGTCGCGGTCATTGACCTGCCAGAGATTGCAATGCTGTAGGCCAAAGGTGTGGCCGAGTTCGTGCGCGACCACGCGGAAGTCGTACTCGCCGTTGACCCAGAAAAACCGGCCCTGGATCTGGCCGAGCCCGCCGTAGGTGATCTGCGAGTTGGGGATGCCGCCGAGATTGGCAAAGACCACGCCGATGCGGTCGTAGCTGTTGACATCATAGCCGCCCGCCGCGGCGGCGGCCCGGGCCGCGCTGTGCAGCGCGTCGTTGCGGTTGCCCACGGCGTAGTAGGAGGCGGTCCGCGGCATGCGGTAGAGCGGGGTGATGTCGGACGGGGTGACGAGCAGCGCCGTCAGGCCGTAGGAGCCCTGCGCGTAAAAAGCGCTGACGCCGTTGGCCTGCGTGAAAAGGTTCAGGCCGGCGGTGGCGGACATGGGCTGGCCGGCGAGGTCGGAGAAATCGACGCGGATGATGAGCACCTTTTTGTTGCCGGTCGTCCAGGCGAACGGCGGACGATCGACGAGGTTCGAGGTGCCGGGCGAGCCGTCGGCTGCGGTGGGCGGATTGGCGGTGGTCGCGGCGGTCTGCGGAGAAAGCGCGCCGCCATACGGCCCGGCGGCCTGCTCGGCGGCGATCAGCTTTTGCTCGTACTCGGCCACATGCTCGACATGGCAGAGCACGGTGACTTTGTCGGCGACCTGCACGGCGGTCGCTTTTTTGGCCACGGGATTCAGCGGCCCGGCGGGCGCGGGCGTCTGGAGGCCGGAGATCGGGCAGAACGTGTTGACCGTCACGCCGGGGGCCGGGGTCTCGCCGGCTTCGAGCACGCGCAGCGGGCTTTCGGAAATGGCAAGGGCGTTTTCCACGGCCACGCCAATGAGGGAAATTTCCTGCTTGGTGGCCTGTTTTTCGCGCCGTCCGTAGGTGTAGGCGCGGTACTCTTTGTCGTTCACCGTGGCCGTGCGATAGACCGGCTCGGCGACCGCCTGCCCCGGTGCGCCGAGCACGCCGAGCAGCGCGAGCTGGCCCACGCCGGACACGCGTTCTTCGAGCAGGCCGGCGACTTCCGGCGGGAGCTGCGCGCGCACGGCGAGCGGCACCGCGGCGGCAATGGCCGCCCTGGGATCTTTTTTGATCAGCGTGGTCAGCGCGGTCCGGCGGGCCTGCGCGAGCGTGACGCCCTCGGCGAGCAGCGCGCGCTTGCCATCCGCATCCGCAGCGAGATAGCGCTCGGCCCACGCATTGAATTCCGCCACCCCGGCGTGCGCTTCCGTCTGCCACGCGCTGGCAAAGTTTTCCCGCGCCGGAGCCTCCGGCTTTTCCACCACGACCCGCGGGGCATGCGGCGGCGGCAGTGGCGGCTCGGGCACGGGGATAGGGATCGTCGGCTGGCCGGGCAGGATTGGCGGCGGTGGCGGCGACATTTCTTCCGCGGAGGCTGGGGCCGAAGCCTGCTGCGCCACGGCGGCGGTGTGCGGTGCGGCATGCAGCCAAAGCCAGCCTGCGGCCAGCAGGCCCAGGGCGCACAACACAGTGACGACGAAGCGAAGGAGGGAGCGTGTTTTCATAGGAGGAAAAATCCGAGCGGATTTGTAACCGTCCCGCGGCCCGTGCGCCAGTGCTTTTTCGCGCGTCCGGCATTGCCCGCGCGCGCGCCGCGCCGCATGGTCGGCGCACCGTGCGCGCCGCCATCGAAGATTTTATCCTCCACCTCGCCACCGAGCGCGGGCTGTCGGTGAACTACCAGCTCTCCACGCGGCTCTCGCTGGAAGGTTTCGCGCTCTGGCTGGAGCGGTGCAAACTTGTGGCGGCGCTGGGCCAGGCGGCGCTCGACGCGCTGCTGCAAACCGGCGCGGAGCCGCCGCCCGTCGAGGTGGACTTGCGCGCGGTCACGCTCGCCGATGTCACCGGGTACCTCGCCCATAAAAAGCGGCTTGGACTGTCCGCCGCGTCGGTGAAACTCATCGTCGTGGCGATCAAGATTTTCTTCCGCTGGCTGCACGCGCGGCGGCGCATCGCGCAGGACATCGCCGAAAATCTCCCGCTCCCGCGCACTGAGCGCTACCTGCCCGAGACGATGAACGAACTCCAGACCGAGCAACTCCTCGAAGGCGTCTCCGCGAACGCGCCGCGCGGCCTGCGCGACCGCGCGATCCTTGAGCTGCTCTACGCCAGCGGCCTGCGCGTGTCCGAACTGGTCAACGCGCGGCTCGAATATCTCGACTTTGAAAACCGCATCATCCGCGTCGTTGGCAAAGGCAGCAAAACGCGGCTCGTGCCCGTCGGGCAAAAGGCGTGCGACGCCATCCGCGCCTATTTGGAAAAGGAACGGCCCGGCATGGTGAAGAAGCGCACGGGCGGCGAAATTTTCCTCTCCATGCGTGGCACAAAGCTGACGACGGTGCGCATCTGGCAGATCGTAAAAAACGCCGCGCGGCTCGCGGGGCTGGACGTGAATGTGTATCCGCACCTGCTCCGCCACAGCTTCGCCACGCATCTCCTGAGCAACGGCGCGGATCTCCGCATCATCCAGGAAATGCTCGGCCACGCGGACATCTCGACCACGCAGATTTACACGCACGTCGATCAGCAGCGGCTCAAAGCCGTCCACCACCGCTTTCACCCGCGCGCGATGTAAGGGGTAGGGACGGCACTCCGTGCCGTCCGCCGGGCGAGCGTCAGCGAGGCGGTGGGTGCAACAGTTGCCGCGCACATCCCACCCGCCGCCTCGCTGCGCTTGCCCCGGACGGCACGGAGTGCCATCCCTACCTTTGCCGCCGCGCGAGTTCCGTGGCGATGCCCGCGAGCCGCTCGCGCACGCCGGGTGCGAGCGGGCCATGCAGCACCGCGAGCAGCACGCCGGGCCGCGCGAAGAGGCTGATGGCCGCTTGCTCGCCGTGCAGTGTCACGCTTTCCAAAGCACCGATGGGCAGCGCCCCGGCGTCGGGAAAACGGGCGGCGGCAGCGTGCAGCGTCGCGAGGTCGAAACCGTCCGGCGCGTCCCCAGCGTGCGCCTTTTCCCCGCGCACTTCGAGCGCGCACGCGCGCACGCCGTCGAGCGCGGCGGTGTGGCGGCTGACGGCGGCGAGGTCGAAATTTTCGTCCGTTTGGAAAAGCGCGCGGAGCGCCTCCTGTGGAAAATGCGGCGGCGGTTCCGCCGCGGGCGCGGCGGCCACTGGTGGCGGTGCGGAGACCGCGAGCAGGGGAGGCGGGAGCACGAGCACCGGGCGCACGACCGGCGGCGG
>JANXWQ010000110.1 GCA_025351065.1 Chthoniobacter sp.
CGCCCGCGGAAACCCAATCTGCGCCCGCGGAAATGGTTTCCCCGCCCCCGGAAACCCAATCTGCGGACGCGGAAACCGAATCTGCGGACGCGGAAACCGAATCTGCGGGCGCGGAAACCAGTTCTGCGGGCGGAGCAATGAAATCCGCCTCCGCCCTTTGCCCAGCCGCGGACGCCCTTTTGCCAACCGCGGACGCCCTTTCGCCAACCGCGCACCCTCCACGGAAACCGGCGCGCGTCCTTTGGCCCGGCCCCCTGTCGTCCCGCCTTCCGCCGCTCCGCCGCGCCGGACACGGAGCGGCTCCAGGCTTCGCAATTTGGGGGGCAGTAAATTGGGGGGCAGCAAATTCATGTTCCTCGGGAGGTGACGCGGCGCAGGCTGGCCGAAGCGCCCGCCGCGCGGCAAGAATAATTTTGGGCCCAAAGAAATCCTGTCCCTCCTGTTCCCTCCTGTCCTCCCCCAACCCAGCGCCGCCCAGGGGGAAGACCGGCTTTGCCGGAAGGCCAGGATTCAGGGGGACGGAGTGCGGGGCAAAACTCCCCCCCGCGCCGCCCGGATGTCCACTAACTCAAACGGGTGACGAACGGCAGCCCGCGCTGCGGCGGTCGTCGCTCAGCGGTCGTCGTCGAGCAGGCGGTCGTCGGCTTTTTTCTGCATGAGCTCCTGCCGCTGCATGGTCACGGTGACGCTCTGGTCTTCGCGCTGGAGGACGACGCTGCCGTCGGTGATCCGCTGGACGCGGATGCGGGGCGGCACCGGCACGGCGGGCGCGCCGCTGGCCACTGGCGCGGGGGCGGCGGGGGCGGAGCCGCGCGGCATTTTCAAAAATTCGCCCTCGCTGTAGGCGCGGCCATTGATGACGGCGAGCGAGGGCGTGGGCCCGCTGCCGAGGAGGATGCTGGTGACGCGAAAGTTGGCGGCGTCGAGCCCGGATTTGGCCGGAGCCTGGGCGGCCACGACGGAGGAGACGCCTTTGCGATGCACCCAGCCGATGGGCCAGAACGGGGCGCGCGCGCCCTCGGCGGTGGCCGCAAAGCTGGAGCGGTTCTTGAGCTGGTAAGGCTCGGGCGCGGGCTCCACCTTGGCCGGGGCCGCGTCGGGTTTGGCGGGTGCGGTTTCGACTTTGGCCAGAAGGCCGGTTTCAGCATGCAGGGCGGCGGCGCACAGCAGGCTGCCGGCGGCGGTGAGGAGGTGGCGGGTGGTGCTCATTGCTTGACGATGTTGGTGAGGGTGAGGAGCGCGTGCTGCATCTCGACGTCTTCGCGGCTGGCATCGAGCTGCACAGTGCTGATCTCGACGAGCGGCTCGTCGTTTTCGAGCGCGGCGATGGCGGTGGCAAAGGGGACGAACCCGACCTTCGGCAGGTCGATGCCCCAGGCGAGTTTGCGGAAGCCGGCCATTTCCTTGTCCACGGCCTCGCTTTGCAGGCGGGTCGAGCTTTTTTCGAGCCCCTGCTTTTTGAAAAACTCCGCCAGCCGCGGCGGGAACCAGGCGACGGGCGAACCCTCGGTCATCATCGAGGTGACCTGGCGCGCCGTGGCCATGCGCTGCGGGGCGCCGGCCTCCAGCTCTTTGGTGCGCTGGAGCTGCGCCCTGGCGGCGGCGATCTCGGGGCCGAGCGCGGTCACGCTTTTTTGCAGGGTTTCCTGCTGCTTGGTGAGCGGGCCGAGCAGCAGATTGAAGTAGCTGTAGACGACTCCGAAAAAGAGCAGCACGGACAGGAATAGTTTCTGGATTTCTTCTTTGCCTAGTTTCATTTTTTAGCGCGTGGAGGTGGAGCCGCAGCAACGGCACCGGTGGTGAGTTCCAGGCTGATGGCAAACATGGCGGTGGGCACCTGTTTGCCATTGAGCATGACCATCTCGGTGCCGTCCTCGAGGGAGCGGAATTTCGAGGTGACGTTCTTGAAGCTGGTGGAGAATTTTTCGGCGAGTGCGGTGCGCAGATCCTCGGCCACCTTGCGGGCATCGGCCCCGGCGGAGAGCCCGTCGAGCGTGATGGCGCAGTGCCGCTGCCCCTCGCCGGCGATGTCGCCGGCCAGATGCGTGACCTGCACCTCGCGCGGCACGACCTGCATGACCTGCTCGAGCATGGGCGCCCAGTAGAAGCGGTTTTCGATTTTCTTCACGAGCAGGTCGCCGGATTTCATCTGCGTGTTCAGCTCCTCCTCGCGTTTCTTCGCGGTCTTGGCCAGCGGCTCGAGTTTGGTGAACTCGCCTTTCACATACGTGAGCTGGCTGTTGATCTGGTGCAGCTTCACGAGTTCCAGCACGTAGTAGCCGACGAAACCGGCGACCACCGCGGCCAGGCCGTAGAGCGCCAGCTTCAGCGGGTCGCGGCGCTTGATCGCCTTCGCCTTGTTGACTTCGTGGTAAAGATTGAGGTGCAGGGCCATGGGTCTTAGTTGCCTTTCAAAAGTTCCGCCGCCGCGCCGCAGGCGACATTGAGATCGAGCGCCTCCAGCGCAAAGCCCTCGGCCCGGCTGGCCGCCACGGCCACTTCGCACTTCGCCGCCGCGCTCCACGATTCGCATGGCAGCCCGAGTTCGGTGCCGAGCATCTTGAGCAGCGCGGCCGATTTGGCCGGGCCGCCGGAGACGAAAATTTTGGCCACCGTCTCCTCGTGCCGGTGTTCGAGAAAGCCGATGGAGCTTTGGATTTCGCGGATCAGCGAGGACAGCGCCACGCGGCCGTATTCCAGCATCACCTCGTCCTCCTGATCCAGCGCCAGGATCACCGCCTCGCGCGCTTCGCCGCTCATCGCGGTAAGCGCCTCGATCAGCGCCTTGCCGCCGAAGTCAATCGACCGCACCAGGATCAGTTCGCGCTTTGACCCGACCATGACGGTCGAGCCGGTGTGGCCGATATCGACGATGAAAAAGGCCTGCTCATTGAAAATTTCCGGGTAGGCAAACTCGAAGGCGTTGAACGCACAGATCGGGGCCAGTTGCATGGCGCTCACGCTCGTGCCGCTGTGCTCGACCGCGCTGCCGACCAGCGAGACTTGGGCGCGCGGCAGGCCGCCGACGAGATACTTTTTCCGCCCCGCCACCTCGGGATCGGTGCTCTGCTCGTGGGTCGGGATGCGGTCGCAGTCGAGCACGAAATCCTTGCAGTCCTGGTTGAGCAGCGCCATGCCGTTGAGCCGCAGCGCGTCGCGCAAAATGTTCACCGGTGTCTCCGGCTGCTCGATGATGCGGATGAGCGCGTCCGGGCTGGAGATGCCGACCGCGCAAGTCTTGCTGCTGCCGCCCATGTTTTTGAGCAGCGTCTTCAGCTCGCGGCCCAGTTGATCCACGCTCTCGATCGTCTCCGGCAAAAGATGCGAGGCGTAGTGCGTGAGCGCGTAGCGGTTCCCGCTCTTGCGTTGCAGCAACACGGATTTTAGGGAGTACCGTCCGAGGTCGATCCCGATGACGGATGTTGGAGCTTTAGCCATTTCAATTTGTCTTAGCAGACGATGTGCCCCGCCGTTCCGCTTCTTGGAAATTCTCGTTCCGCTCCGTGGATTGCGCGGTTTCAGCGTTCGCGGCGGGCGGATGCCGACGCAAATCGGAGAACATGTTTTGCAAAAACAAGAGTGCCGCGCAGCCGCCGCCCACGATGAAAAGCAGTCCGCCCACGAGCAGCGTGGTACGGCGCGGCGTGTGTTCCACCGTCGCGCGTTTGGCGCGGGCGAGGTGAAATTGCGAGTCGAGCAGCTTGATGAGTTGCTCTGGCGTCGGCTGGGTCGTTCTGGTTTCGTTCACGGCTCGATGAAAAATTCCGATGTCTGGTTCTTCCTCCGCTGAAAAAGCGTTTTTCGCGCCGCTCATCGTTTTCATGGGCGTGATGATGCTC